>JAACEH010000159.1 GCA_011682595.1 Anaerolineaceae bacterium | reverse complement strand
TCGGCGGAAGACCTGGCCGGCGAGGTGTTCCTCCGCCTGCTGCGGGGGATTCACGGACAGAAAGGTTCATTCCTGGCTTGGCTGTACCGGATCGCCGCCAACGTCGTGGTCGATCATGGCCGCAAGAAGCAAACGAAACGGGAAACACAGATGAGCGACAGCGTCCACGAAAACCTGATCGGTGAGCCAAGCCCGGCTGAGGCCGTGGGCAGGCAACTGGACCTGCAACAGGCGATCGCAAAGCTCACCGACGACCAGCGGGAGTTGGTGACCCTGAAGTTCATTCAGGGTCTGGGCAACGAGGACATCTGTGAGATCACCGGGCGAAAACCCGGAGCGCTCCGTGCGCTCCAGTTTCGCGCTCTTTCGACTCTGCGGGACATTCTGGGCGATGAGGAACCACGATCATGACCGGAAGGCTTGAACAGCAACTGGACGAGTGCATCGAACGCCTCCGCCAGGGGCAGTCGGTGAACGACGCTGTGGCGTCATGCCCGGATCGGTCCGGCTGGCTTCGTCCGCTGCTGACAATCGTCCGCGACCTGCAATCACTACCGGACCCGGTGTTGTCGACCGAGAGCATGATGCGGACGTTCATCAAGGCCTCTGAAGGGCAAGTCGAAGCGGCCAGGGCAAAGCGGCCCGAAGTCCGCTTCCTGTCCTGGGGGTTCCTGATGCGTGCGGCGGCTGTATTGCTTGCGGTGTTCCTGGGCGGCTGGGCGACGGTCAACGCCTCGGCCGACGCGGTGCCCGGCGATTGGTTCTATCCAATCAAACGCTTCACGGAGCGGGCCAAGTTCTTCCTGACCGTAAACCAGGAAGACAAAGCGGAGTTGCGGATCGTATTCTCGTCGGAACGGTTAAAGGAAGCCGTCAAACAGCACCAACGTACCGGCCGGATCGATCAGGCCCTGCTGGACGAAATGCTCCGGGAGGCCCGCCTGGCGGCCGAAACCAGCGAAACTCTTCCCGATACTTCTCGTGCCTTGGTTGCCGCGGAGGCAGCCCATGCGTCGCAGTACCAGCAGCAAATGCTCAGCAGCCTGAAAACCAAAGCTGCGCCTGAGCAGCAAGAGATACTCACCCGGTACGCCGAGATGTGCGGCCAGCGAGCGCAGTGGATGCAGCAAATGTGCGGCTCAGGAACCGGGCCAGTCCCAGGGTTCCCCGAGTACGCGGAAGTCGCCCCAACGAGAAAACCAAAATCGTAGACCTTGGCGTGACATGTGTCCCACATGGAGGCGCTGAATAGACAATCCCCAGTTATAGTAGGAGGAAGTTTGGATCATGAAAGCGATTGCGATTGTAATGATCATTGGCTTGGCGGTCCTGGCCCTGGGCGCCGTGGCGCGGGCGGCGAGCCCTGGATACGGGGACTATGGCTACTGCGGCTGGCGTGCCGCTCCGGCTGCTGCCGGCCAGTCCCAGGCCACGCACCCGGTGGGCAATGATGCCCAGCCAGCCGCTCACCGGCACGACTGCGGGCATTGGTGGGGCTGGCTGGTCCCCGGCCATCGCGCGGGTTGCTGTACCTGGAACTATGGACAGCGTTCGGGACACCAGAGAAGCGGCTCTTATTGCGGCGGATGTTAGCCGGGATCGCGACTTGCAGCACGCTGTTTAATAAGCTGCAATTCGACTTCGCCGCCGGCGAGATCAGCAAAGATGAGTTCGAGAGCATGAAGAAACCTCTTTTGTAAGACCTCTTATAAGGAGATGTGGCGATGAAGCGGATGATACTGTTGTCGATGGCGAGCATTGCTCTTCTGGCCGTCTATGCCTTGGCTCAACAGGCCGGTGACGCCCCCAAGCCCCAGGCGGCGACCCCCCAGCAAGGGGCCACGGTCGGTCCCCAGGGGATGATGACACGCTGCATGGGTATGATGCGGAAAGCAGGTATGGACCCGGCCATGATGAAACGCATGCAGGTGATGATGCAGACCCCGGTCTTTATGGACAGTCCGTGCGCCATCTACGGTCAAGCAGCCAATCTGGAGCTTTCCGACGAGCAGAAGACAAAGCTCATGGAGATCGAGAATGAAGCCCGCCAAAAGGCCCTGGCCGTGCTGACGCCCGAGCAGAAGAAGAAAATGGGCGATATTCCCGACAAGCCGATGGACATGATGCAGATGCGCGCAAAGATGATGCCCATGATGCAGAAGATGAAGGGCGGCAAGGACGGCAAGGGCTGCAAGGGCGGCAAGGGCGGGCCCACGATGATGTGTCCCATGATGCAGGGCACGACCGGCGGCGGGACAGGGCAGGGATCGGGTACGAAGTCCGACAAATAGAGCGGCAGACGCGGGTGCCACGGTCTGACCGAAGGTCAGGCCGTGATCGTCTCTCGAAGTTTCGTCATGGCCTGGCTACGCCAGACCATGGCACCCGGCCCCAGGTAACGCCGAGCCCTCCTGGAAATCCCGGGTTTGCTCTGGAGAGATTCCTCGCCAGGCGGTATATTCCTCAGGTCGATGACCAACCAACGACGGGTGGCATGGTCCACGCTTGCGTGGCCATGATCTGGTCCAGTAAAGAGGAGGGCACGCGTGAAGCTGGCCTTCAGCACCAACGCGTTCAAGAAAGTGGGCCTCGAGGAGTCGCTCAGCCAGATCGCCGAGGCCGGGTACCAGGGCGTGGAGATTATGGCCGACGTGCCGCACGCCTATCCGCCGCACATGAGTCGCCGCCGCATCAAGTCCGTGGTCAGCCGGCTCAAGCAGTTGCGGCTTGAGGTCAGCAACGTCAACGCCTTCACGTTCTTCGCCCTGGGCGACACCTGGAACCCCTCCTGGATCGATCCTGTGCCGAAGGTTCGGGCCCAGCGCATCGAGCACACCGAGAACGCCCTGCGCATGGCCCGCGACCTGGGGGCCAGGTGTATCAGCACCGAGCCCGGCGGACAGTTGACCCACGGTATGACAAGAGCCCGGGCCATGGAGCATTTCCGCCTGGGCCTGCAGATGGTCTACCCGCTGGCCCGCGAGCTTGAGGTGACCGTGCTGATCGAGCCGGAGCCGGACCTGTTGCTGGAACGGGTGGACGATTTCCTGGAATTCATCGGCACCGTGCCGCACGGGCAGGTGGCCCTGAACTTCGACATCGGCCACTTCTACTGCGTGGGCGACGATCCGGCCCGGGCGGTCCGCGAGTTGGCCCCCTGGATTCACCACGTGCACCTGGAAGACATCGCTCCCAGTCGCGAGCATCGCCACCTGGTGCCGGGTGAGGGGGCGATTGACTATGCCAGCGTGTTCGCGGCCCTGCGGGATATCGGGTACGATGGCTGGGTGACGGTTGAGCTTTATCCTTACGAGACGACGGCCCGCCAGGTGGCCGACCAGGCCATACGGTTTCTGGAACGGTACGTCCGCTAGGCGAGGAACGTGTAGCGTGGCTGCTTGCAGCCACGCGGAAATTTGAATCGGCGGCTGCGAGCAGCCGCCCTACATGACTGAGCGCAAAGGTCCGACCATGGCCGACCAGCGAGGCGAATTCGCTTTCATCGAATGGATCCGCACCCAGTTGCCGGCCGCCGCCGCTGGCGACCCCGGTGGCCCCGGCGACCGGCGGACCACCATCGGTCCCGGCGACGACATGGCCGAGGTCCGCCTGCCCGACGGCGGCCGCGTGCTGGTCGGCACCGACACCATCCTCGACGGCACGCACTTCGACAGTTCGCGGGACTCTCCGGGCGACGTCGGCTGGAAGGCCCTGGCGGTGAACCTCTCGGACGTCGCCGCCATGGCAGCCGTGCCCCTGGCGGCGGTCGGCACGCTGGCCCTGCCGCAGGACTTCCCCCTCGAGCGGGCCCGCCAGTTGTTCGAAGGGCTGAAACGCTGCGCCGACGAGTTCCAGTGCAGTTGGGTCGGCGGCGACATCACCGCCTGGGATCAGCGGCTGGCCATCACCGTGACCGTTCTGGCCCATGCCGAACAGCCGGTTCGCCGCAACGGCGCCAAAGTGGGCCAACTGCTCTGCGTGACCGGGCGGCTGGGCGGCTCGCTGGCCGGCCGGCATTTGAAGTTTGTCCCGCGGGTGCACGAGGCCCGGCGCCTGGCCGAGGCGCTGAGGCTGGGGGCGATGATCGACCTCAGCGACGGCCTGTCCAGCGACGTCGGCCACATCTGCTCCGAGAGCGGCACGGGCGTGAACATCGAGGCAGCGCGAATTCCCGTTTCCCAGGCCGGGCGAGAGCTTGCCGCCGCGGACGGCCGCTCGCCGCTGGACCACGCCCTCAGCGACGGCGAGGACTTCGAGTTGTTGTTCACTGTCGACCCGTCGGACCGCGAGCGGTTGGAGCGGCTCGACCTGGGCGTCGAGGTTTCAGTTATCGGCCGGGTGACCGAGGCGGCCGCCGGGCGGGTGATCGTTGGCAAGGAGGGCGGTCTTAAGCCCCTGGAACCCGGGGGGTACGAGCATTGGCGATGACGGTTCTTGGGGCACAATGCGTTTGCGATTGTCTCGAAGAGACTCAGCGTCGGGCGGTCGCCCTGGCCGCGCTGCTCGGCCCCGGCGACGTGGTCTGCCTGACCGGCCAGCTCGGGGCGGGCAAGACCTATTTCACCAAGGCCCTGGTGGCGGGTCTGGGCGGCCGGGCCGACGAGGTCACCAGCCCGACCTTCGTCCTCATGCAGAGCTACGAGGCCCGGCTGACCGTCTACCATTTCGACGCCTATCGCCTGAGTGACAGCCGCCAGATGCGCTCTATCGGCAGCGACGAGACCTTTTATGGCCAGGGGGTTTCGGTTGTCGAGTGGGCCGACCGCGTGCCGGAAGCCCTGCCGCCGGAACGGTTCGACGTCCATTTGGCGGCCACCGGCCAGACCCGCCGCCTGATGAGGATAACCGGCCGGGGCCGTCGCCAGGCCCGGTGTGTGGCCAGCCTGGTGGCCCAGGGGCTTTTTGAGGCCGAAAGCCCCGCCAATTGACCTTGACAAATCCCTGCAAGACCTCTATAGTGCTTGGTCTGCGCCGCCGGGAAGGGCGGCAACCGCCGTATTGTTGAGCAAAAAGACAGACTCTGGCTGCGGAGAAGTGATGGCCCCCAAGACAACAAAGACCACAATCGCCAAGACCGGTGAGATCGAGCCCAAATGGTTCGTCGTCGACGCCGACGGCAAGACGCTGGGGCGGATGGCGACCGAGATTGCCCGCATCCTGATGGGCAAGCACAAGCCGATCTACACGCCGCACGTTGACACAGGCGATTTCGTTATCGTGATCAATGCCGAGAAGGTTCACGTTACGGGCAAGAAGCGGACCACCAAGCTCTACGAGTGGTACACCGGATACCATTCCGGGCGGCACTGGTACACCTTCGAGGAGGTCCTGGTGAAGCATCCCACCTGGCCGGTCGAGTGGGCCGTGCGTCGCATGCTGCCCAAGAACAAGCTGGCCCGCAGCATGTTCTCGAAACTGAAAGTCTACGCCGGGCCGGAGCATCCGCACCAGGCCCAGATGCCCGAACCCCTGGAACTGTAGGGCGGGCAGGGAAACCAAGAAAGTTGATGGGAGGAGTTGCAGGTGGCCGACAGCGAGGAAACCAAGGTCGACCAGGCCCGGACGGCTGAGGCCGTCAGCGAGCCGGAGACACCCGAAGCACCCCAGGCACCCGAGGCACCCGAGGCGCCAAAGTCGCCCCCAGCGCCCCCAGCGCCCGTGGTGCTGAAAGCACCTGCGGCGCCGAAGAAGCCCCCAGCGCCCAAGGTGCCGCAAGCCTCTGCAAAGCCCAAGAAGATCGCCCCGGCCGGCGGGCGGCAGTACGTCTGGGGAACCGGGCGTCGCAAGAGCGCCGTGGCCCGCGTGCGAATCGCCGACGGCAAGGGCCAGATCAAGATCAATGGCCGCGAGGTCGACGACTATTTCAGCGAAGACCAGGACCGCAACGCCGTGGTCGCGCCGCTGGAGTTGATCGACGAGCGGTCCAATTACGACGTCTTCGTCAACGTCTCCGGCGGCGGGCATACCGGCCAGGCCGGGGCGGTCCGCATGGGACTGGCCCGGGCCCTGGGCAAGGCCGTGCCCGAGAAGATGGACGCCGAGGCCGGACACCTGACCCGCGACAGCAGGATGGTCGAGCGTAAGAAGTACGGCCGCCGCGGCGCCCGCAGGAGCTTCCAGTTCAGCAAACGTTAAGCAGAGCACGATTGCTTTTACAAAAGCCCGGCGCCTGGGAGCGTCGGGCTTTTTTGTTACCGACTTTTGGCCGGGGGTCTATAATCCCCCCTGACCTGGCGGAGGAAAACTATCATGGCCAAGGCACAGGACAAACTTCGCGTCGGCATTCTCGGGGCGACCGGATATGCAGCCGCAGAACTGATGCGCATATTGCTGCGGCACCGCGGCGTCGAGATCACCGCCCTGGGGGCGCTGGCCGAGGAGTGCGGGCCCCTCGAGACGATCTACCCGGAATTCGCCGGGCGACTGGGCCTTGACGTCCAGCCGCACGACGGCCGGTCGCTGGGCGCCAAGTGCGACCTGGCCTTCTGCGCCTTGCCGCACGCGGTCAGCTTCGAGTTCGTTCCCGGGCTGTTGGCGGCCGGGATCAAGGTGATCGACTTCTCGGCCGACTACCGCCTGAAGGGCGACGGCCTCTACGAAAAATGGTACGGCCGGAAGCCCGACGCCGAGAACCTGGCCCATGCCGTCTACGGTCTGCCGGAACTCTATCGCGACCAGATCAAAAAGGCCAGCCTGGTGGCCAATCCGGGCTGCTATCCGACCAGCGTGATCCTGGGGCTGGCCCCGCTGGTCGATAAGGGGCTGATCCGCCCGGACCGGATCATCGCCAACTCGGCCAGCGGCACAAGCGGCGCGGGCCGCTCGGTCACCCAGGCCATGCTTTTCTGCGAGGTCAACGAGGGCCTCAAGGCCTACGCCGCCACGGGGCATCGCCACCAGCCGGAGATGGCCGAACAGTTGTCGCGGATCGGCCGCGTCGACTTCGACGTACATTTTCAGCCGCACCTGGTGCCCATGGACCGCGGTATCCTGTCGACCATCTACACCTGGCCCATGCGCGAGGTGACCCAGGACGAGGTCACGGGGCTGTACCACGAGATGTACGACGCCGAGCCCTTTGTCGTCGTCCGCGACGAGCCGCCCAGCACCAAGCACGTGCTGGGCACCAACTACGTGCACCTCTACCCGCTGGTCACGCGGGGCAAGATCGTCGTCTACAGCGCGATCGACAACCTGACCAAGGGCGCCGCCGGTCAGGCCGTGCAGAACATGAACCTGGTCTGCGGCTTCGACGAGACCGAGGCATTGCTGTAGGGGCACCCCTTGCGGGTGCCCGCGAGGGCGAGGAAACTGACATTCGCGGGCACCTGCAAGGGGTGCCCCTACACATGCTTCTGCTTTCTGTTTGCAGAAGCATGCCGTCGCAACCTCTTATGAAAGTGGGGAGGAATCAGCAGATGTCCGACCTGACGATTCTGAGTCCTCGCGGGTTTCGCGCCGCCGGGGTGGCCTG
>JAACEH010000158.1 GCA_011682595.1 Anaerolineaceae bacterium | reverse complement strand
TCTGGCTGCCCAACCACATCGAACTTTTCAAAGAGCACATGCAACGCAAAGGCTACGCCTTCAATGTCGAGTTGACAAAGTAGCACTAGGCGACGGCGTGCATGATCTTGTCGGCAAAAGAGAAGGTCGGCAGCGGCAGACGGCGGAGGCTGTTGTTGCTGACGATGAAAATGAGAAGCAGGTAGGCGACAGCGGAACCCCAGGCCAGCCGGCGGTTGGACAACCATTGGATCATGCAGTGGACCCTCACTGGCCGAAAGGCGGCCTGCCGTCGGTCTTGGCGGGCTCTGGTGGTCGCGCTTCCGGCGGCGCTGCAGCCGCGGGCGACTGATGGGCGACGGCAAACTCGCTCGGCGCGGCCGGCCCCGCAGCGCCCGGTTCGGCTGGTTGCGAAACTTGTGGTTGGGTCGCATCGGCGGCGGAATCGCTTGGCTGGTCCGTCTTCACGGCAACTTCTTCGGCCGTCGCCTCGGCTTGTTCGCCGGTCAGGAATTCATCGGCCAGGCGATCGTAGTCCTCGGCCCCGTGACTGGCCGGGGCGTACTCCTGGATGGTCTGTCCGAAGCCCGGGGCTTCGGCGAGTTTGATGTTGCGGCGAATCCGCGTGCTGTAGACTCGCACCCGCTGCAGCAGCGGATTGTCCCGGGCCCCTCCGGTGAAATAGTCCTCCACGTCGGCCAGCACCTCGGAGGACAAAGTGGTGCGGCCGTCGAACATGCAGAAGATGATGCCGGCGATCCGCAGCCGCTCGTTCAGCCGCTGCTGGACGAGTTGGGCGGTCTCCAGGAGTTTGCTGATTCCCTGCAGGGCCAGCACGTGCGGCTGGAGGGTGACCAGTATTTCGTCGGCCGCCACCAGGGCGTTGAGCGTCATCATTCCCAATGACGGCGGACAATCGATCAGCGCGTAGTCGTAGTCGTCGGTGCAGTGGGCCAGGGCGTCGCGAAGAATTCTCTCGCGGGCCATGGTCGAGACCAGTTCGACTTCGGCCCCGGCCAGGTCGATGTGGCTGGGGACCAGGTCAAGGCGGTCGCTTCGCCGGATGAGTATCCGTTCGATCGGCGCCCGGCCGGTCATCAGGTCGTAAGCCGTTGCTTCGGTCTCGGTGTTATTCACACCCAGATGAAAGGTCAGGTGGGCCTGGGCGTCGAGGTCGACCAGCAGGACGCGGCGTCCCCGGGGCCAGGGCGGCCCCCAGGTTGCAGGTGGTGGTGGTCTTGCCGACGCCGCCTTTCTGGTTGACAATGGCGATGACTCGCATGGGCGGATTATACGGCCTGGGCGGCCTCTGAGCAAGGATGCCTTGCCGGGGAGCAGGGCCGGATTTTCACCGAAGTCTCGCTCGGGGGACCGGAAAAAACGGGACCGGAGATCATCTCTCCGGCCCCGTCTGTTCACACTCATGGTGGAGTCCCCGGGGGACCCCATTCAACCCGGACTACCTTCTCTTCTTCTTGGCCTTCTTTTTCTTCTTGGCTACCTTTTTCTTGGCCTTCTTTTTCTTCTTGGCTACTTTCTTTTTGGCTTTCTTTTTCTTCTTAGCGACCTTCTTCTTTGCTTTCTTTTTCTTCTTAGCGACCTTCTTCTTTGCTTTCTTCTTCTTGGCTACCTTCTTCTTGGCTCTCTTCTTTGTTACTTTCTTCTTCGCCTTCTTCTTCGCCATCGTTCTTGCTCCTTTCCAAAAGATCAGTAGATGGCCTCGGTACTTCTAAATCCCTTCGAAGCCGACGCTGGCTTCATGTTCCTTTTGCTGCCGCGTGCCAGTGCGAATTATGTGTTCCCTCTACAGTCAAACTGAAAGAGTCAGACACGCTCAACAGACATGCAACAAAGCTATGAAGGAAGTGCTGCAATAACCAAACTGTTCTGATCCCTTATGGTGTCGGTGCTGAAAAACTGCTTCTTGAAAATAATCGGAGCAACGATACGCCTGACTTAAGACTAATTACTCATCATCATGCGCACGATAAGCGTCGCGATGCAATAAAAAAGGTAGTTGAAGAAGAAAAATCTTTCGGGTTTTTGTTCGCGCCGCTTGCGCAGCAAGGTCCGATTCGCGCGCCGGGACGATTGTTTCTCTTGTCGGCGGCAGCGCCGCAAACTCAAAGTGCGGTCCAACAGTGTGCATCGCGATAGTCATCTCGAAAACAATCCGGGGAATCTGCGAAAGTGATTGAAGTCGGAGAAGTTGCCGATCGCGCACTCGCCAGGGCGCGTGAGCCACGGCGGTTGATTGCCACGGACTCTACCGGTAGCTGACTTGGTGCGCGCGGGGCCGGCCCCGGATGCGAAACTCAAAACGCTCCGAGCATGGGCAACAGTGGGGGTGGTTCCGGCGGCGAGCCTCAGGGGGCCTGGTTGGCTACGACGGCCAGCGACGCGTTGGCCACGGGAGCCGACTCGCGAAGCTGGTCGGCCATTACTTCCAGGGCCCGCTTCAGGACCGGGTCTGCCTGGGGATCGACCTTGAGGGGGCGGGCCCCGAGGGCTTCCGGCGGGAGTTCCACAGCCACGTCCGGGACAATGCCGGTGCCGTGGAACGGTTGCTGATCGGGGCCGAAAAAGCGGGCTGTCGTCAAATAAACGGCGCTCTGGCCCGCCTCGACTGGCAGGATGCTCTGGACGAGGCCTTTGCCGAAGGTCCGCGAACCGACCAGCGTGGCCCCCGGCCACAATCTCGCTGGCGCTGGCCGATTGCCGGTCCACCAGGAGCACCAGCGGCAGGTCGTAGCGAGAGAATCGCCAATGGCTTATGCGGTAGGTCCGCGTTTGTCCGAAGCCGCGGCCGCGCGTCGTCAGGGCGGTGCCTTTTTCGATAAACAGGTTGCAGACACCGACCGCCGCCTGGAGCAGGCCACCGGGATTGCCGCGCAGGTCGAGCACCAGACCGTCAATCCCGCCTTCGCCCAGCAGGCCTTGGAGGGCCGACGACATTTCGGTTGCCGTGCTCCGCTGGAAGTTGGCGAGTTGGACGTAACCGATGCGCTTGTGCCGGCCGATTCGCGCGACGCGCCTGACACTCGGCACGTTGATGATGTCGCGGACGGCGGTGACGGTGAGCAGCTTGCCGTCGCGTTCGACGGTCAGGGTGACCGCAGAGTCCCTTGGTCCACGAATGAGGCGGGCCGCCTGGTCGAGAGATTTTTTTTCGATTTTTTCTTTTCCCACCGCAATGATGACGTCTCCGACGGCCAAACCCGCTTTGTCGGCCGGACCGTTCTCGAAGACCGTGACGATGAGGGTGCGGCCTTCCTGCCGGCGAACTTCGATGCCCAGGCCGACGAAGCGGCCGTCGATGTCGGACATCAACTCCTTGTACATGTCGTGCGTCAGGAAGGTCGTGTAGTTATCCAGGTGCTCGGCTGCGCCGAAGATCATCTCCGAGATGACCACGCCACAGGGCAGGCCGATCGTCCGCTGGTTCTCCTGGCAAACCTGGCGGACATAGTACCGGGCGGTGAAACTGGTCTGCCGGTTGTCCTCGCCAAGCTTGCGGCCGATGAGATCCAAGGCGGCCAGAAACTCCGCTCGCTTTGTGCCGCCATCGGCCATGGACATACGGCGCCGGAACTGCGGGCTGGCCATGGCCGCCCGCAGATTGGCCAGTCCGCCCTCAAGGAGTTTGCGATAGGAAACCTGGTCGACAAAGTTTTCGGCGATGGTGCGGGCCACTTCGCGGTACAGGGCCAGGCCGGGCTCGAGCTTCATCTCCCTGGCCGAGGCCAGGAGCTTTTCGTCTTTCCAGCGGACGGCCACGGCTATTCGAGCCCGGCACCGGCGGATCCGCTCTTCGAGGTCCACCGGCGGCAGAGCCCTGGTGTGCCCGATCTCCTGGTAGGAGGCCAGTGCGGCGGCGAAGTCGTCCTTCTGCTCGAACCGCCGCCCCTGGTTCCAGAGGGCCATGCCCCGGGCCTGGGGGTCCGGGTGGGCCTTGACGGCCGCCTCGATCAGTTCGCGGGGCTCGCTCGGCAGGCTCGACAGCCGCACACTGCCCTGCCGCGGGTAAGCCCCCTCGGCCAGGACGCTGCGGCAGCCCAGGCCGGCCATAAACGCCAGCAGGCAGAGCAGCAACACCGCGGCTGTTGATCGAGCCAGTCGGAACATGCCAGCAACCTGCAAAATGAGTTAAGCGAGACGGAAGTCACTGTTCGCGAGCGGTCCCCACCAGTCGCGCTTGCCGCCTTTGTCCGTCATTATATAACCCACAAGTTGCCCGCGGTCAAACTCACGGGGCGGATTGTCAGGGAATCTGGTGTTAAGCGGGGAAGGCTTTGCCGGTTGCGCGGGTGGTGGCGACGGTTGTGCGGGTTGTGCGGCGCCCTTCGACCGTTCGACGGGCTCACGGCAGGCAAGCTCAGGGCACAAGTGATGACGACAGCGAGCTATTTGACCATGGCGGCGCGGCGGAGGTAGTTGAGGATCAGCTCTTCGAAGGCGACGTCGCTGGGGGTCTGCAAGTGGGCCATGTTGCGGCTCTTGCAGAACTGGGCCAGTCCCTCGGTGAAGAGTTTCACGCGGTCGCGATAGCCGTCGATCATGCGGCGCGTTGTCGAGATGTCGATGGGCCGGCCGGTCTCGCTGTCGACCAGTTGAAAGTCGCCCGAAAGTTGCGGGTCCAGTTCCTCCGGCGACAGGATCTGTATGACCATCGGCTGGAAGCCCGCGGAGGCCAGTTGCTTCAGCGGCTCCTCGTACCCGGAGGGGCTGAGAAAATCGGAGATGACCACGGCCACGCCCTTGTGGCTGTTGTGGATCAGGAAGTCCCGGACGCTGCGGCCGAGGTCGGTCTGCCCCTGGGGGCGGAGTTGTCGCAGAAAGTTGAAAATGCTGAAGATCGATCCCTTGCCGCGAACGAAGGCCAGGTGTTCCTCCATGCGGTCCGCGGAGTTGCCCCGGCCGCCGTCATTCGGCGCCACCTCTGTCGGCGGCGCTGTGGTTGAGGCGGGATCGTCGTAGCTCATGGCCTGCACATGCACGCGGTCCAGATGGCCGAGGGCGATGTAGGCGACGGCCGCCGTCACGCGGCGGGCCAGGTCGAACTTCGTGGTCGGCTCGCCGAATCCCATGCTGGCCGAACGGTCGACCAACAGGTAGACGAACAGGTCCTCTTCCTCGGAGAAGAGCTTGACGAACAGGTCCTCGAAGCGGGCGTAGGCGTTCCAGTCGATGCGGCGGAAGTCGTCGCCCTGCGAGTAGGGCCGAAAGTCGGCGAACTCGACGCTGGAGCCGTGCTTGTTGCTTCGCTGTTCGCCGCGCAGCCGTCCGGCGAAGGCCTTGCGGCTGAAGATGGCCAGGGTCTCGAGCTTGCGGAGGAACTTCGAGTCGAAGAATTCCATCGTCTCGTGGCCGGCCATGTGGTTCCGCCTCGTTCGCCGGGAAACCTCGCTCTTCCGCGATGGCACGCTCCCGGCGCGTGGCCCTTGTGAAGGCAGTTACTTGAACAGGTCGTCCCACTTTCTGCGGGCCTCTGTGCCGTCCGGCTTGGCGTTACTGTCGGGCGACTTGTCGGACAGCGTAAACTCGTCGCAGAAGTTCGCTCCCTCGCGGTCGTGTACTTCATCGATGTTGGGGATGGTGCAGCGGGCCGTCGGGTAACCTGTGAAGCGGGCACAGTTGCAGCAGGAGTGCCAGTAGTTGTTGCAGGAATCGCACATGTCGTGGAATCCCGGCTGCCTCTTCATCTCGGTGTAAGGCGACCTGCATTTCCAGCAATAGGGCATCGAGCCTCTCCGTTCTCTTGTGTTCTCTTGGAGTGGATAGCCGCCGCCAAGATGGTGTTGCGGCGACTGCTCAATTATACCGCCCTGCCGGACGGAGGCAAGGGCCTCTCGGCCGCTTTGACATTCTCAAAGCGATTGCCTCTTGCGGCTGCGGGGGTCCTTGACCAGGGTGCCGGTGTGGAGTTTGCCTTTCATGGTCGCATTTCGGAACCTGCCCGAGGCGTCGTACAGCTTGCTCCTGGTATCAACCTCGTTGATCATCAGCCCGGCCCGGTTCTGCGGCAACTGGGCGGCGATGTATCCGTCGGGCTGGATGAAGACGCTGGGCCAGGAGCTGTACCAGGTGGACGAGTTGTTGGCGCTCATCCAGAGGTAGTTGATGCCGCAATGGGCCTGGGCGGTCTGCCGCATGATGTACGTGTGGATGTTCGGACCCCGGCGGGCGACGCGGGCAGCATAGAACGATTGGAAAACCATCTCCGCGCCGCGTTTCTTGACCTCCCGGTACAGTTCGGGGAACCGCACGTCGAAACAGATCAGGGCGGTGCACCGCACGCCGTTGATTTCCCACAACGCCCAGTGGTCGCCGGGCGAATAATAATCCAGGTCGTTGCTCGTGAGGAACCGTTTGTCGTAACGGTCCACGATCCGGCCGTCCGGATCGATCACGTAGAGCGAGTTGTGCGGCTTGTGCGGCGGTGTCAGCGGATGCGTGCTGCCCAGGACGGTCCACAGCCGCAGCCGCCGGGCCTCGGCCAGGATCGTTTCGCTCTCCTCGCCCAGGGCCTCCCAGGGGTAGCCCTTCCAGGTCTTGAACTCGCTGCCGGCGTAGCCGCTCAGGGCACATTCGCTGAAATGGACCACCTCGGCCCGGCCCCGCTTGGCGCGAGCCATGTAGCGGCGGATCAGGCGGCCGTTGTGTCGCACATTGGCTGTAATGGCGAACTGAACGGTCGCCACTCGAAACTTACCTTGTTTGGGCATGTCTTGACTCCTGCATTGCCATGGGGACCAGGCCCCGTACCCGTCCGGCCGGCAAATCGCGCCCTTAGCGCCAAGTGACCAGCGGCAGGCCGCCTGCCCCGACCTCTGAAGCGATCATTCTACGCCATAGCTCCCCTTGGGTGCAAGACGTAGAGTTTTGCGGCTGCCAGGCTTGGCTGATGCGACGGCCCCTGACGCCGGCGGCGGGGTTCTTGTTGCTTGTGACGGCGGCGGCGCCTATTATTGGATGAGCAGAGTTGCCATTTGGATGGATCATGAAAAATCGTCAACGTCGAGAATCGGATTCTTCGGCCGGCGCCAGGCCGATCATCATCGGTGACCGGACGGGGCGGGAACCGGCTTGCCGGACCGGCGAGCAGGCGGTGGAGGCCATGGCCGAAACACTGGAGCGGCAACGTCTGCAGTTCCAGCGTCTGCGGCAGATTATCGAGAAGATCAACCGCGGCCAGCACCTGGAAGAAGTTCTCAACTTCATCTACGATGAGTTCCGCGACGTCATGCCCTACAACCGGATCGCCTTCGCCGGCATCGACTACGAGCAGGAACTCATTGTCGCCCGCTGGGCCCGGTCGGACAAGCCCCAGCAGATTGTGGAGGGTTACAGCCGCTCGTTTTCGGAGACCTCCCTGATGGACCTGGCCCGCTCGGGCCGCCCGCGGATTATCAACGATCTGAAGGCCTACGCGGACGGCAAGACCGAGAGCGAGACCGTGCAGATGCTGATCGAGGAGAATCTGCGGTCGTCGCTGACCTGTCCGCTGGTGGTCGACGGCCGCCCGGTGGGATTCCTGTTCTTCGACTCCGAGCGGCCCAACGCCTACACCGAGGCTCACGCCGAGTTCTTCACCCAGATGGCCGGCGTCGTATCGGTCGGCGTGCAGCGCGGTCTGATGTTCTCGCAGTTGGCCGAGCGCAACAAGACGATCGAGAAGCAGAATCGTCAACTGGCCCGCCAGAACGAGCGCAACCAGAAGGAACTCG
>JAACEH010000004.1 GCA_011682595.1 Anaerolineaceae bacterium | reverse complement strand
AGCACGCGCATGGGACGGCCCAAGCACCTGATCCGCAGCGACGGTACGACCTGGCTCGAGCGTACGGTCGGGCTGCTGGAACAGGTGACCGCCCGGGTGGTCATCCTGGGAGCGGGCCAGGTGCCGGCCGGCCTGTCGCAGATAGTTCGCCTGGCGGACGTTCGCGATGCCGAAGGCCCCATGGCCGGGCTCCTGGCCGCCATGCGCTGGGAGCCGGCGGTCTCCTGGCTTCTGGCTCCGTGCGACCACCCGGATCTGTCGGTGGAGGCTCTCGAGTGGTTGCTTTCGACCCGGCGGCCCGGCCTCTGGGCCACACTTCCGCGGTTGGACTCGTCGCCGTCCGTCGAGCCGCTGCTGGCCCACTACGACTTTCGCGCTGCACCTCTGCTGGAAAGCGCCGCCGGTGGCCACGAATTTTCGCTTTCGCGCATTGCCGCTCACGCCAAAGTCATCTCGCCCACGCCTCCCGCCGCCCTGGCCGCCGCCTGGCAGGACGTGGACACGCCGGCCTAAGCGGTCTGACGTATGTTTTGCGGGGTTAGGTATAATGATCCACCGAATTCTAACGCCCGATAACGTGGCATTTTTCGCACGTTCAGCAGCCCAAGCTTGCCCTGTTCTTTGACATTTCAGCTTCCTGATTGGCGGTTCCGGACTGTCGACGCTGCAAGATGTCGTGATCTCTGCTGTCAGCGCAAACGGTGGACGTTTCAGGCGAGCTTCAAATCAGGCCGAACCAGGCATGACACTCGTTCGGCTTTCGCTATTGGCGGCGTGGCGGCGGGTGCGGCCGGTTTTAAGTGGCGGTTTCAGGCGGCGCTTCGTCGTTGACAGGCCCGCCAGGCCACAGGGAATACCTCGTCAAACGGATCGCCTGGCGGCTGCAGGCCCAAGGCGATGGCGACTTGTCCGAACGTGCCCGCAGACGGGCCGAGGAACTGGCCAACGACGCCGACATTCGCACCACCGCTCCAAAGGCCACGCATGGCGATGGCCCGGCTGGCATCATCACCAAGGCGGCGGCCATTCCGGCATTCGAGCACGACCCGCGCGTACCGATGCCCGGCTCGCTCCTGACCCGCCGGCGGGTGCCTGGCGCCGGCCAAGCACCAGGGCAATGATGGTCCAATATGGCGCGGAGAAGGTTGTTGACGTCGAACAGCGCTTGCGGATCGCGGGCTCCGGGTTTACACTCTTGACAGGCATAGCTCCGATCAGGCGCGGTGGCGCCGCCGTCGCCATGAGAGGAGTTGTGGGAGACTGTCATGCGACTTCTGGTGATCGAGGATGACCCTGAGATGGGGCGCTATCTGAAGCGCGGGTTGGAGGAATCCGGCTACGCGGTCGACGTTGCGCTCAATGGAGAGGACGGGCTGCATGAGGCATTGGCCGACACGTTTGACGTGATCGTGCTCGACGTGATGCTGCCGATCAAGGATGGCTTTGCGGTGGTCGCCGAGATGCGGAGCAACGGCATACGCACGCCCGTTCTGATGTTGACCGCTCGGGATGCCATAGATGATCGGGTCAGAGGGTTGGACGCGGGAGCGGATGATTACCTGCCCAAGCCGTTCAGCTTTGCCGAACTGCAGGCCCGGCTTCGGACGCTTCTGCGCCGCGGGTCGGCCGGCCTGTTGCAGACCGAACTGGCCGAGGCGGACCTGAGGATGGACCTGGTGGCTCATCGGGCATTTCGCGGTTCGGCGGAGTTGGACTTGACGCCGAAGGAATTCGCGTTGCTTGAATACTTCCTGCGGAACAAGGGCCAGGTCCTGACGCGGACGATGATTCTCGAGCACGTCTGGGACTACAACTTCGACCCGGGCAGCAACGTGGTGGCGGTCCACATTCGACGTCTTCGCGCGAAGATGGACGAAGGCCGGTCGGCGCCACTCTTGCATACCGTCCGAGGTGTAGGATATGTCCTCAAGAGTTAAGAAGAAACCACTTCGGCAATACGCGGTCCGGACGACGCTTGGCTTCACCTGCCTCTTGGCGGTGGCCGTGGCCATCACCTCGGTGGCCTTGTACTGGGCACTGAGCCATGGGCTTTACCGCGAAACCGATGAAGTGCAGGAAGGCGACATCCGGGAGTTCGTTCGTCATCTGACGGACTCCCGCAGGGACGAGACATTTCTGAAGAGCGAATTGAACCACGAGGTCGCCAGCCGGGCCGGCCAGCGGGTTTTTTACCGACTGTTCGATTCCGCGGGCCGCGAGTTGTGGACCGTGCCGGAGTCGATGAGCGGCCGATGCCTGCCGCCGGCGGATGTGGTCGCTAATTCTCTGGCTGGAGGCCGGGAGCACCTGAAGATACCTGTCGCCGACGGACCGGACTATCTCACGCTGGTTTTCCCGGTAATCAGGGCAGGGCGGCAGGGGCAGGCCTGCCAGGTGGCGATGTCCACGGTGGATATTGAGGACCGGCTTCGCAAATACGCCGCCATCGTGTTCGGCGTCGGTGCGGCGGTGGTGTTTGTTGGGGCTGTGACCTCGCATCGGCTTGTCCGCCGGCCGCTTCGCGTTGTTGGGAACATGAGCCGCCAGGTGCGTGAGATCACGGCAACCTCTTTGCACCTGCGATTGTCGGAATCGGACACGGGGGATGAATTCGACGGCCTGGCCAAGACCCTGAACGGCATGCTCGTGCGACTGGAGGATTCGGTCGGGCGTCTGACTCAGTTCACGGCCGACGCGGCCCATGAACTGCGAAGCCCGTTGGCCCGGATGCGCGTTGCCGCCGAAGTGGCCCTGCAGGGGCAACACGGCGCTGCTGAACTCAGGGAGAGTCTGTCCGAAATCGTTGAGCAGGCCGAGGAGTTGAGCGGATTGGTCAACAGCCTGCTCCTGCTGGCCCGGCAGGATGGCCAGGCCCTCCAGGGCGACCGCGAAGTCCTTGACTGTCGGAACATCCTGGAAGAGACGGTGGCTGTCTATGGGGCGCTGGCCGAAGAACAGGGCCTGACGCTGCGCATGAAACGCGCCGACCAGGGGAAGATACTCGGCAACAAGCAGCGGCTCCGGCAGGCCCTGGGGAACCTGGTTGAAAACGCGCTCAAGTTCACCGGCTCCGGAGGGGCGGTGGATGTCCTCGGCATCGCCGACGACGAGGTCTATCGCATGACCGTCCGTGACACCGGCATCGGAATTGCCGCCGAGCACCTGCAGCGCCTCTTCGATCGCTTCTACCGTGTGGACCCCGCACGTACTCACGCCACCGGAGGAGCCGGCCTCGGGCTGAGCATCGTTCAGATGATCGCCTCAATGCACGGCGGCCGCATCGAAGTCGAGAGCCAGCCGGGAGTCGGCTCCACATTTACCCTGGTGTTACCTGCGCAGGCGGCCACCGAGGCCGGTCACCACGGCCAACCTCAAGGGACATAGCATGTATCTTCCTCCGCGGTTTGCCGCCCTCTCTGACCGTCCGTGCCGCGGCAGCCGGGGCGCCGCGTCTGCTGCTGCGCGCCTGGCGCCGCCCACATTGCAGGCCGGAAAAGGGCGGATTGCCAGGCTGCCCGCTCAAGATGACGAAAATGCAATTGTGCCGTCATCATGCCGTCATGGTCCCCATTGTAGAATGCCGCCTCGGTCGTATGCAGTGGTGCTATGGGGAGACCATGCTTTGTCATTGCCAACCTCGGACGGGCTCATCTTGCGGCTGGACAAGGCTGCTCCTTCGGTCCCTGCCCGGCGGGCTTGGCTGTGGCTTGCGATCCTGGTCGTCTACGGCGTCTGTCTGGGCCTGCCGTACCTCGGCTCTACCCCGCTGATGAGCCACGAGGTCTTCGTCGCACAGCGCACGCAAGGCCTGATGACCGAGGGCGGGTGGATTGTCCCCTACAGGAACGGCAAGGCCGATTTCAACAAGCCGCCGCTGCCATTCTGGATCACGGGCGCCCTGAGTACCGTGGCCGGAGGTATTAACGAATGGACGGTTCGTCTGCCGTCGGTTGCCGCGACTATCGGCACGATGCTGGTGCTGGTCTTCTACATGCGCCGGTTGCTGGGCTGGCGAATGGCTCTTGTCGCGGGATGGGTCTTTCTGACCTCGGCGGCCGCCTTGCAGTACAGCCGACGGGCCGAGGTCGACATGCTGCTGACCTTCTGGACGTCGTTGGCACTGGTGGCCTATGTTACGGGACTGGACGAGCCGAACCGCCGACGCCAAGTCGCATGGTTCCTGACCATGTGGCTTGCCGCCGCGGCCGCAGTGCTGACCAAGGGGCCTCTGCCGCTCGGCATCCTGCTGGTCGCGATGGCTCTGACGGCTGTTTTCTGCCCCGAGGGGCGACGCGTCGGGCGGATGTTGCCGATCCTCGGCCCGACATTGTTGGTGGCGACACTGGCCGCCTGGGGCGTCCCGGTGATCATGAACCACCCCCAGGCGCTTTCGGTCTGGGCCATGCAGTCGTTCGGACGATTCGCCGGCGAGATGGGCCACGAGAAGCCGGTGTTCTACTACGTCTTCCGGGCCCCGACTCTCTGGCTGCCTTGGATTCTGCCGGTGGCCGTGGGCGCGTACCTGGTGGCCAGGAAACAGGTTCTTCCTCGTTTGCACTGGGTGTTTCTGCTGGCCTGGGGCCTGGCGGGACTGGTTCTGTTGTCGGCCAGCACGGGCAAGCGGGTGCATTACGCGCTGCCGGTGACGCCCCCGTTTCTGATGCTGGCCGGGATCGGCTTGGACTACATCGTCTTTGCCGTGCCGGGAAAACTCTCGCGATCTCAGTTGGCGCTGTTCTGGCTGCACATTGCCGTCGTGCCGGGCATCCTGGCCGCGGCCCTGGTGGGCATGGTCTACGCGCCACAGTATGCGGGCCGCATCGTGGCCCTGGCTCTCGTGTTAGCCGCCGTGTTCTCACTCGTGCTCTGGCTCTATTACAGCAATCGGCGGTTGGCCAGCCTGCTGGTTCTGGCGGCCGGCTTCGTTACGGTTCAAGTGATCGGCGTCGCCCTGCTGTTAATCCCCTTGTCGCTGGCTGTGGGGCGTGAGCCGGCCATCGGCCGAGCCATCGCGGCCCGGCCCTCGGCACCTGCATGCACCTTCGTGACGGCTTCCAACGAAGCGATGGCCGGCAGCACCGAGACCGTGGAGTTCTACGCCGGCCGACGCCTGGCAGTCGTCCGGGGCAGCGACGGGATACGGCGATGGCGAGCCGACCATCCGGGAGGATTCGTCCTGGTCAACAGGCGCGATGTGCCGGTGCTGAGGCAACTCGGAGAATGGACGGAACCGTTATCGCCAGAGGATCCCAAGTGGTCCGAAAGCGACTTTGAATTGTTGAGCGTGCCGCCCGCAGCGGCCACGGGTTCGCCGGTGCAGTCCGGCAAAGGCCCAAGAAGGGCCAGGGAGGTTTCAGGTGCAGGATAGACCCCGGATCGGGATTGTTGGCTTCGGGTTTGTCGGCCGGAGCATGAAGCAGCTCTTCGGTGACGACGCGGTCACCTATGACATAAACGACGGGTCGCCGGGCCAAGTCAGAATCAACGCCTGTGACGTTGCCTTCGTGTGCGTGCCGACGCCCGTCAGCGAGGACGGGGCGTGCGACACGTCCATCGTCGAGGAGTGCGTCGGCTGGATCGACGCACCGCAGATCGTCATCCGCTCGACCGTCAAGCCGGGAACGACCGAGCGGCTGCGCCGAGAGACGGGCAAACCGATCATCTTCCAGCCGGAGTACATCGGCGAGACGCCGGCCCACCCGCTCGTTGACGCCAGCAAACACGACTTCATCATCCTCGGCGGTCCGATAGCGGAGGTCTCGGCGGTGGCCGACCTGTACGCCCGGCACTATCACAGCAACGTCCGTTTCCACTTCACCGACAGCACCACGGCCGAGGTGGCCAAGTATATGGAGAACTCCTTCTACGCCATGAAAGTCATGTTCTGCAACGAGTTCTTCGACATCGCGGCGGCCCACGGGGTCGACTACAATGAACTGCGCGAGATGTGGCTGGCCGACCCGCGGATCAGCCGCGACCACACGTTCGTCTACCCGGACAATCGCGGCTTCTCCGGCAAGTGCCTGCCCAAGGACGTCTTGGCCATCATCAGTTCATCGCTGGCCCAAGGGGCGGCGCCCGCGCTGCTTCAGGCGATCATGGCCATCAACGAGCGACACCGGGTCGATGATCCGACCTACACTCCATATCGCGGAAAGGCGCCCGCCAATGCCGTCTCAGGAGGATGATTCGCCGCGAGACCACGGAGATGGAACGACCCCATGATTGATCGTCTGATAGAGAATCTCGACGTCTGGGCGGCCATCGGGCTTGTAGCCCAACCGGCCTTCACCGGCCGCCTGACAAGTGGACCAAGTGGGGCAGGCGACACACTCACCCAATGAGAGCATACGCCAACACAATCACTCCTCTGGCCGTGCTGGCCGTGGCGGTCGCCGTCGGCCTTTCGTTTCAGGGCACACGCGGACTATACGAAACGACGGAGAGCCGCTATGCCGAGTGCGCCCGCGAGATGCTTGAAACCGGCAACTGGCTCGTGCCGCAACTCGACGGTAAACCGCATTGGACAAAGCCCCCGCTGTCCTACTGGGCTATTGCCGGCGGCATGGCCCTGCTGGGCGTCAACGAATGGGGCGCCCGGTTGGCCGGAGCCGCGGCCTTTATCCTTAGCGTGTGGGTGATCATGCAGCTCGGGGCCTTGCTTTGGGACCGGCCAGTCGGCTGGCTGGCCGGCCTGATCTACGCCACCGCCCCGTTCGTCGCAGGGGCCGCCAATACAATCAGCACCGACACGCTGCTGACGCTCTGGATGCTGCTGGTGGTGTTTGCCTACTGGAAGGCCCGGCGAAGCGTATCCGGGGGCAGGTCCGGCAGAACATGGGTGCTGCTGCTCTGGGTCTTCGCCGGCCTGGCCTTTATGACCAAGGGACCACCCGCGCTGCTCGCGTTGCTTGTCGTTGCTGTCAGCCACCTGATCGACTGCCGCCAGGGTCGGCCCGTACCGCGGCTGCTCTGGCCATGGGGACTCCCGGCCTTTCTGATCGTCGGCTTGGGGTGGTACGTGTGGGCGGCACTGACCCACCCGGGGTTAGTCGGCTATTGGCTGGGCGACGAGGTTGTGGGCCGCATCGGTACGGACGAATTCGGCCGCAACACCGAGTGGTACAAGCCACTGCTGATCTATCTGCCGCCGCTGGCCGTTGGCCTGGGGCTGTGGGTGGTCGTTGCCGCGGGGCCCGTGTTCCGACAGGCCAGGTCTCTGTGGCGAGACGGCATCATGACTGGCCTGCGAGACCGACCGGCTCTTCGATTCCACCTGCTGTGGATCGTTGTGCCACTGGTCGTTCTGTCTGTCTCCAGGAGTCGTCTGCCGTTGTACGTCCTCCCGCTGCTTCCCGCGGTGGCGCTGGTTCTGGCCAGGTGCCTGGTGGCCGGCTGCTCGTTGCCTCGTCTTCGACGGGTCGCAATTGTCGTGGGCGTTCTCTCGATGGTCCTTGTGATTGGCGGCAAGGCGGCGACTGCCTACCTGCCGTCGGCCAAGGATGAAAGGCTGCTCTACGAGGTCGTTCAGAAGCATGCCGGGCGGCAGGTGCAGGTGATCAACTGCACCAACCGTGAGCTTTACGGGCTGGAGTTCTACTTCGGCGGCGGAGTCGAACAGGCCAGCCTGCGTGGCACCGAAAAAGAGATAGCCGACATCATCCGCCACCTGGTGACGCGCGTTGCTAACCGACCGGCGGGCCTTTCCTATGCCATTCTGACCCGCAGGAAGGACCTTCGCATTGCGGATGCTCTCGACGACCAGGGCGTCGATTATGAGCGTCTTGTTATCCGGCAAGGTGCGGTGACGGTCGTCGTCGGGAAACCGGTTGCCACAGACGTCAGAACTGCGGGGCACGTCGCCAGGAAAGGGTAAGATATGGTGCTGAACTATCGCCGAGTCGGGCAACGCGTAGGGCTTCTCGTTGCGGTTGCACCCCTGATGCTCCTGGCGACGGGATGCACGGCGGTGTCTTCCATCACGGGGGACTCCCCGCCGCAGCCGAGGATGCCTCGTTGGGCAACCCCCTTACAGAAGCCCGGCCTGCCCAACCTGTTTCAGGTGAGCGACAGCCTCTATCGCAGTGCTCAACCTGCGGCGGAGGGATTCCGCCAACTAAAAGCCCTGGGCGTGAAGACCGTGCTGAACCTGCGATCCGCGCATTCGGACCGCAATGAGATAGGTGACACCGATCTGGCTTACGAGCACATCTGGTTTCGCACCTGGCATCCCGAGGATGAAGACGTGGTTCGTTTCCTGCGGATCGTGACCAACCCGGATCGTACGCCGGTTCTTGTTCATTGTCAACGCGGGGCCGACCGGACCGGCATGATGTGCGCCATATACCGGGTCGCCGTCAACGGCTGGAGCAAGGACGAGGCGATACGCGAAATGACGGACGGCGGATTTGGTTTTGACGATCGGTGGCAGAACCTCGTGAAGTACATCCGGCAACTGGATGTGGACGAACTGAAGCGCAAGGCGAGCCTCGGACAGCAGGAATAGAGCATGGTCGCCGGGCCGACTACGGACTGAAGGCCGGCAACCCGTCCCTCCCGAAAACTCCATCCCCTCCGAAACGAAGCAGGTGAAGGACCTCGACGGCAGGCCTCTTGGGCAACTGGGCGGTGGGTTTATCGGTAATGGCCGGACATGGCGAGGCGACCCGACCACCAGCAGTGATCGGCGTCGCGTTTGGGCTCAGGCTTTCTTGAGGGCCCGGCCCAGGGCCTCGCTCACGGTGCGCAGGGCCTTGACGCGGGCGTGGAGTTTGCAGTTGGCCTCCAGGATCGTCCAGGGGGCGTAGGTCGTGCTGGTTTTCTCGAGCATGTCGCCGACGGCCAGTTCGTACTTCTTCCATTTCCTGCGGTTCCGCCAGTCGTCATCGGTGATCTTCCATTGCTTGTAGGCGGTCTGCCGGCGGGCCTTGAAGCGGCGAAGCTGCTCGGCCCGGTCGATGTGCAGCCAGAACTTGACGACGACCGTGCCGAAGTCGGCCAGTTGCCGCTCGAACTCGTTGATCTCGCGGAAGGCACGCCGCCACTGCTCTTCAGTGCAGAACCCCTCGACGCGTTCGACCAGCAGCCGCCCGTACCACGAGCGGTCGAAGATGGTGATGTGTCCCGCCTTCGGCACGCAGGCCCAGAATCGCCACAGGAAGTGGTGAGCCAACTCTTCCTTTGTCGGCGGCCCGATGGGCACCACCTCGTAGCCACGCGGGTCGAGGCCGTGGGTCAGGCGCCTGATGTTTCCTCCCTTGCCGGCGGCGTCCCATCCCTGGTAGATGATGGCGACCGGAATCCGGGCCATGTATAGTTCGTGCTCCTGGGCGAAGAGTCGCTTCTGGAGTTTGGCCAGATGTTTTCTGTACTGGTCACGCTCCAGGGCCAGGCCCAGGTCGACGCCCTGCAGGATGTTCTTTCTGCGGGCCGGTGAGGGCTGCGGCGTGGCCATGGGTTTGGGTTTGGCCGGCGGGTTGGCGGCCCGGCGATCGATTTCCTTCTGGAGTGCCGCCATGACCGTCTCAAAGACTTTCACCCGGGCGTAGCGTCCCTGGTTGGCCTCAACAACGGTCCACGGGGCGTGCGGCGTGCTGGTCCGCTCCAGCATTTCCTCGATCGCCTCGAGCCACTCGCCGTACCGGCGATTCTGGCGGCGCTCGGCCTTGCCGACCTTCCAGGCGGTGGCCGACTTGCCGGCCAGGCGTTTGAAGCGCCGCCTCTGTTCCTTGCGGTCGATGTGCAGCCAGAACTTGATGATCACCGTACCGTTGTCGGTCAGTTGCCGTTCGAACTGCTGGATGTCCTCGTAGCTTTGGGTCCACTGCTCCTTCGACAGCAGGCCGTCGACGCGCTCGACCAGCAGCCGGCCGTACCACGAGCGGTCGAAGATGGCGAAGCGTCCGGCCGGCGGCAGGGCGGCCCAGAAGCGGCGCATCCACGGAAAGAATCGTTCGGTTTCGTTCGGTGCGCTGGTCGGGTGGACCATGAAGCCGCGAGGGTCCATGGCCTGGGTGAGGCGATTGATGACGGTCCCTTTTCCGGCCGCGTCCCAGCCCTCGAAGACGATGACCACCGGCAGGCCGGCGGCCTGGGCTGCCCGCTGACACTGGCCGAGGCGGATTCGCATCTGGGCAAAGCTCTGCTGGCAGTCCTGCTTGGAAATCTTCCTGGTCAGATCGACGTGTTCCAGCATACCGGCTTTCCTCCCGCGGGGTTCGGTGCAGCCAGGCGCCTCGATGGGATGACTCGACTATCATCCTAAACGCCCGGGGCGGACAAATCAAGGCGGCAGGTGGGGTGGGCAGGTGGGCGGACGCGGTATGGCAGACCCGCAAAGGAGCCCACGGCACCGCCCCGCGGGGCGCGAAGCAAGCCCACGGCACTGCCGTGGGACACCAAAGAGCGCGCAAAGTCCCCCTGCGGCGCAGGGGGCTTGTAACGGCCACGACGCACGCCCCAGCCCAATCAAAGCCGCTCATCTCGTTTCAGCAACCGGAGGCCGTTGAAGATAACCAGAAGCGACGCCCCCGTATCCGCTGCAATGGCCATCCACAAGGTCGCTATCCCGGCCATGGCCAGGACCATGAAGACCACCTTGAGCCCGAGTGCGAACCAGATGTTCTGCTTGATCACTCGCAATGTTCGGCGGGAATGGCGAATCAGCCAGGGCAGCCTGGACAGGTCGTCGGACATCAGGGCGATGTCGGCGGTCTCAATGGCCGCATCCGTTCCGGCTGCGCCCATGGCGACTCCCAGCGTCGCTGCCGCCATGGCCGGGGCGTCGTTGACGCCGTCGCCCACCATGGCCACGTGGCCAAGTTCCCCGACCAGTGATTCCACCGTCTGCACCTTGTCTTCCGGGAGCAGTTCGGCCTTGAATTCGTCCACGCCGGTTGCCTCGGCCACTGCGCGGGCCGTGCCTTCGTTGTCGCCGGTCAGCATGACCACCCGCTTGACGCCGGCCGCCCTCAGGGCCCGGACGGCGTCGGCGGCCTGGGGCCTTGTGCCGTCGGCGATGCTGATCAGACCGCAAACGTGTTGGTCGTTACCTACCGCCACCACGGAGTGGCCGGCGTCTTCCAGCTTTTCGGCCCAGTCGTGGACCTCGGGCGTTTCCTGGCCCTTTTCATGCATGAGCCGGTGGCTGCCTATCCAGAAAGGTCTTCCCTCGATGAGCGCCTCGGCGCCCTTGCCCTTTATGGCCTGGAAGCCCTCCGCCGGGACGAAGGAGATGCCGTCGGTCTCCGCCCGGCCGAGGATGGCCCGGGCCAGGGGATGCTCGCTGGAGGTCTCCAGAGCGGCGGCCCTGGCCAGAAGCTCCTGGGCCGTGTGCCCGCTGAGAGGGACAATCTGCTGGACCTCGGGGCGGCCGTAGGTCAGGGTGCCGGTCTTGTCGACGGCCACCGCCGCCAGATGGGCGGGCGCTTCCAGGTAGACCCCGCCCTTGATGAGGACGCCGTTGCGTGCCGCGGTCGTGAGCCCGGCGACGATGCTGACCGGCGTGGAGATGACCAGGGCGCAAGGGCAGGCGATCACCAGGAGCACCAGGGCCCGGTACAGCCAGACCGCCCAGTCGGCGCCGGCCAGGGGAGGAATCACGGCCACCGCGGCGGCCAGGGCGATCATGACCGGCGTGTAATAGTGGGCGAACTTTTCAACCCACTGTTCGCTGGGGGCCCGGCGGGACTGCGACTCCTCGACCATGCGGACGATCCGGGCCAGCGTGGTGTCCTCGGCCGCCTTGGTGGCCTGGAACTCGAAGGCCCCCTCGTTGTTGACGGTTCCGGCGAAGACCTCATCGCCGACCTCCTTGGCCACGGGGGCCGATTCGCCCGTGATCGGCGCCTGATTGATCGAGGTGGACCCCTTGGTGACCACCCCGTCCAGGGGCACCTTCTCCCCGGGGCGCACCAGCACCGTGACGCCTGTGGGCACGTCCTCGACCGGCTTCTCCTCGACGTCGCCGTCGTGCGGGCAGATGTAGCGGGCCTTTGTCGGCGTGAGGTCCATCAGGGCGCCGATGGCTCGGCGGGCCCGGGCAACGGTCCAAGACTCCAGGAGCAGCGCCACGGCGAAAAGGAAGGTGACCGTCGCCCCCTCGAACCACTCGCCGATGATCACCGCGCCGACGACGGCGATCACCATGAGGAGGTTCATGTCGGGCCTCAACATCCTTGCCGCCACAATGGCCTTGGGCAAGAGATACCAGCCGGCGGCCACGATTGAAGCAACATAGAACAGGATCGACACGAGCGGGAAAATGTGCTCCTCGGCCCCGTCGCCGGCGACGAAGGCATCGGCCAGACCGCCGTGGCGAACGGCGTGGGTCACAAGGCCCGCCGCAAGCAACAGGCCGCCGGCCAGGCACATGACGAGTCGGCCGCGGCGCTGCCAGAAGCTCTCCTCCGCCGACTCGCCACCGCCGCGGCGGGCCTTGTCCCATGGCAGGGCCTCGAGCCCCGCCTTGCGCACGGCGGCCAGGATCTCCTCTTCGCCGACTCCGTCGGGCCCCGGCCTGACGGTCATCCCGGCGTTCAGGATATCGAAGTCGAGCCCTTCCACGCCGGACAGGCGGCCCACGGTCTTGCGCAGGGCGGCCACCTCTTCGGCGCAGTCCAGGCCTCGAATCTTGTATTGCCGCTTTTCGCTCATGACGCTTCCTCTCCGCCCGTGGCCGAGCGCCGCACCTGGCCGTCGGTCATCTCACCAATGGTGCGGTCGCACAGACCATGGCCTCGGCTTTTCGGAGCTTCCCGGACCCCATCGGAGTGCACCACGGCTTGCCTGCAACCTGCGGTGCACCCCGGTCGAAAGCCCTGACATGGCATCAGTGGTGGTTTGCCTTGTCACTGCGATTCTCCACTATCCCGCCGCCAAGGCAGGTGGCCACAGTATACAACTGCGGATCAGTCCTTCCAGCCCTTAATGCGTTCGGCAAGGGTGGTGATGAGCCCGCTGGTCTTGAACAGGACCACTACCGTCCCGATGGCCACGAGCAGGGTTCCGATGCTGTTCAGGATTTCAGAAACATTCGACATTGTACAGCCTCCTTTCCAGGAAATCAGCCTTACTGTTGGTCTGCCCCGGCCTTGGGTCTGCCGCCCAGGGCCCTTGAAAGGGCCTCGATCAGTCCGCCGGCCCGCAATAAAACCACGAGCATCCCGATCGCTACGATCAGGGTCCCCATGCTGCTCAGGGTTGCTCCAATCCTATCCATCTTCGCCTCCTTCCAAAGTCATTCTTTTGTGGTCCCGCGAACCTGTTTGCGGACCAGCTCCAGGAGCCGCAAGGCCCGCACCAGGACGGCCACCGCGAAGACCGCGGCAAACACGGAGAAACAAAGGGAGATCATCCATAGAATCCGGGCCATGGCCCACCCTCCTACTGCCTGCTCAGGAACTTGAGATTGACTTTCTTGCCTTCTGCGGAGGACCGCAGGATGTACTTTTTCACCCGCGGGAGCACCTTCTCCATCGTCTCCAGGTAGAGGCGATAGCGGGTCACGTCTTCGGAGTAGATGCGGGAGTTCTTCCGGTACTCGGTCAGCGTGGACTCAAAACGGGCGGCGTCCCCGCCGGCCTGGTTGACGACCTCGGTGCGGTAGCCCTCGGCTTCGCTGACCCCCTCCTGGGCCTTTCCCCTGGCTTCGGGGATGATGCTGTTGCGAAACCCCTGGGCCTGGTTGATGGACCGCTCCTTGTCCTCCCGGGCGGTCATCACGTCCCGGAAGGCGTCGGCCACCTCGGTCGGCGGGACGATGGCCCGGATGTTGAAGGCGGCGATCTGCAGCCCGCTGTCGTATGCGTCCAGCACCTTCTGGGCTTTCCAGAGTATCTTGCCCTGGGCGGCAATCTTTTCGGTGGTCAGAATGTCGTCCACGCCGACCTGGCCGATCAGTTCGACCAGGGCCGCCGCGACGGCGTTGTGCAGCAGGCGTTCCTCGCTGAAGTTCACCCGGTAGAGATAACGGGCGGCGTCCTTGATCTTGTAGTGGATGATGGCCTCTACGTTGATGATGTTCTCATCGCCGGTAAGAAGCTGCACCTTCTCGGGCATGAAGGCCGGGTGCCCGTGCTCCGGCAGCAGAAGCCCGACTTCGGCCCGGCGGACCTCGCCGACGTTGACGACCTCGACCGAGTCGATCGGCCAGGGCAGCCGGTAATTGGCCCCGGGATTCACGGTGCCGACGATCTTTCCGAAGCGCCTGACAACGCCCTGCTCGCCCGGCTTGACCGTGTAGAAGCCCGTCATGAGATAGACGCCCAGGGCCGCCAGGACCAGCACCGTGGCCACGGTGGCGGGGCGCAGGTGGCGAAAGGCCTCCGCAAGGTCGTTCAGCGGGTTCTTGGCTTCTTCGCTCATTTCGGGGCCTCCTTGGTCCCGGGGGCCCCTGGTGTTGCCGCTCTGGGCGGGCGACCCTCTCCGAAGAGCCGCAACAGCTCGGAGTCGGCCGGAAGGATGGCCGTGGTCTGCTGGTCGATGATCTTCTCGTAGGAGGCCAGCGTGCGGATGAATTTGTAGAACTCCGGGTCTTTCTGGAAGGCCTGGGCGTAGATGCGAATCGCCTCGGCGTCGCCCTCACCGCGGATAATCTCGGCCTTCTTGTAGGCCTCCGAGAGTATCCGCTTCTGTTCCTTGCGGGCCTCGGCCCGGATCTTGGCCGCCTCCTCGCTTCCCTCGGAGCGGTACTTGCGGGCCATCTGCTCTCGCTCGGCCTTCATTCTGCGGAAGACCGAGAGCTTGTTCTTCTCCGGAAAGTTCAGCGTTCTCAACTCGACGTTGACGACCTCGATGCCGTATGCAGCCGCCCTCTTGCGACACTCCTGCGAGACGCGGGTCAGCATGTCGCGGAGCTTCATCTTCGCCGAGTCGGTGTTCACCAGGTCGGCCAGCTCGAAACGCCCCAACTGCACGCCGAGGGCCGAACTGAAGACGTCGGACAGCCGGGCCTCGGCGCCGACCTTGTCCCCGACCGTCTTCATGAACTCCAGGGGATCCTTGATGCGCCAGGAACCGTAGTAGTCCGTGACCACGCTCTTCTTGTCCCTGGTCAGGAACTCGACCTGCCCGGCCTCGTAAACCTGCAGGCGGTTGTCGTAGTGCTTGACGGTCTGGATCGGTTCCGGCAGCTTCCAGTGCAGGCCCGGCTCCAGAA
>JAACEH010000157.1 GCA_011682595.1 Anaerolineaceae bacterium | reverse complement strand
CACAGACCCCGGCCGGCAGCCCCACCCCGCCCCCGGTTTTGCCCCTGGAACAGCCATTTTTCGCCGTTTCCCGGCAGGTAAACTTGCATCCCTGCACCAGGTGGTGTATATCTTAATGCAGGTGGTTTCGGTATCCCCCGTGGCTGGCAACAGGACCGACCGACCGACCGAGCGGGCACTGCGGCTGCCTCATCGCCGGTCCGCGCGATACCAGGAGAGCCCGACACATGGCCCAGCCGCCCGCCGTCACCGGACACTGCACACGACTTGCCTTCGTCCTGTCGTCGGCCCTGCTGGTCGCCGCGGGTTGGGATGCAATCGGTGTTGAGCCCGTTGCGGCCGATGAGCAGGCGCCCGCCCCGCGGCTGGTTCCGGCCGATCCGCCGCCGCAACCGTCAGCCGGGTCGGGGCGGGGCGGCCAACCGGCCGGCCAGCCCAAGTGGATCGAGCTGGACGACTTCGTGCCCGGCCTGCAAGCGGCGCCGCTGGAGTCGTCGGGGGCGTCGTTACCCGAAGTGCCGCAGCCCAAGTCGCCCTCGGCTGCACCCCGAGTTTCCTTTAACGGCGTCATCAACTCGCCGGTCACCGGCACGCCGCCGGACACCCACCTTGCCGTCGGTCCCGGCCTGGGCGGCGACGGCCGCGTGGTCATGGTCACCAACGGCCACCTGCAGATCTGGGACAAGACCGGCACGACAATCGCCGGCCCCACGTTGCTGGACACGGTCTTCGGGGCCAACTGCTTCGACCCCAAGGTGCTTTACGATCAGCACTCCGGGCGCTTCTTCATGGTCAGCCTGGAGGGCGCCGGCCCGAGCTTCAGCCGCATTCACATCGCTGTCTCTTCCGGCGGCAGACCCGGCAACCTGACCTCGGACTGGACGTTCATGTCGGGTTCGGCCGCAACGACCGTCGGCTCGGTGCCCACCTGGGCCGACTACCCGGGCATCGGCGCCGACGACGACTCGCTGTTTGTCACGGCCAACCTGTTCGACAGTGACGATGTCTTCCGCGGGATAAAGATCCGCGTCTTCGACAAGGCGGCCCTGATGGCCGGGATCTACTCCTTCGTCGACCTCAACTACGACACCACCACCTACGGCGTCGGTACAACCCAGCCGGCCCATGTTTACGGGACGACCGACAACGGCGGCTTCTATCTTATCAACCGCATCGGCTCAACCAGTTACCGCATCTTCAACATAACCGGCGACCCGGCGGCGCCGCTGGCCACGACCAGCACGCATTCCTGGTCCGGCGGCAATTACCCCTCCCCCAACCTCGGGGCCGATCAGCTCGGGACGAGCGTCCGCCTGGCCACGCTGGCCTCGCGGGTCATGAACGCCGTCTATCGCGACGGCCACATCTGGCTGTGCCTGACAGCCGATCCCGACGGCGACGGCCAGACAGAGGTTGTCTGGCAGGACATCGCCACGGGCGGCAGCGCCGCGGCCGCCTCGGTCTTTCAGTCCGGCTTCCTGAACGGTACGGGCAGCGAGCCCTGGACTTACATGCCCTCGATCAACGTCAATTCCTCGGGCCACGTCGCAATCTGTTATACGCAGTCCTCGCTGACCCGGTACCCCGACGTGGTTTACGTTACGCGGCGGAGCAGCGATCCGCCGGGCACCTTCCGCGCCCCGGTGGTGGCCAAGGCCGGGCCGGGCTACTACGACAGTTTCGCCTCCCTCGACCCGGACCGCTGGGGCGACTACTCGGCCTGTGTGGTCGATCCGGCCGACGACAGCTTCTGGGTGGCCAACGAGTTCGCCTGGTCCTCGGCGCCGGCCGATTCCGAGTGGGCCGCCTTCATCGCCGGCTTCAGCGAGCCGGGCAACCCGCAGATCAGCCTGGCCACCGAAGACGGTCTGGACTGGGTTTACCAGAACACGCCGCTAAGCCTGGCCAACGGCGGGCACAAGGTCCGTCTCGAGATCACGGTTGAGAACTTCGCCGGCAACGGGAGCGTCGCGGTTTCGGTGGCCAAGGCCGGCGGGTCGGGCCCCGGCGAGGTAACCATCGAGAACGACCCCCAGGGCGATCCGCTCGTGAAGTACATCGTCGGCAGCTTACGCAGCGACGGCGTCGCCGAGACCGGCCTGCTGGCCATTGAGGTTACGGCCACCGGGGACCTGGCGGGCCAGACCACCGAATTGCTGCCCTTTACGGTTCGCCGTCTGGGCGACGTCGACGGCATCAACGGCGTCGAACCCACCGATGTGGCAGCCCTGATCTTGAAGTTGAACAACAATCCCCCGCCGTATCACCCCAACGCCTTCGACCTGGACCACAACGGCGGCCCCGAACCCAACGACGTGGCCATCCTGATCAACATCCTGAACGGCTTTTCCGTTCCCTAGCCCTGGAAACGCCAGAGCTGCGCGCCGTGCGGACCGCGTTCGGGCCCCACCTGCGAGCCGTCCGCCGACCTGTGAGTCCGGAGCCGCCTCCCCACAACCCCTGGCGCCTGATCGACGGATACCCCCCAGTCCTGGTGTATAGCGACCTGTGTTAAGATGTGCGGCTTGTAAGCCCGGCATTGCACCCAGGCCATGAATGATGTGAATGCGCAACGCCTCCGAGCATTCTCACAACCACGTTGCAATAATACAACGTGAGGCATAAACGCAGTGTCCACCAGCGTTTAAGCCCACTTGTTCAAACGGGACATTATTCTGGCACACCAGTTGCGATAGTGTGCTGGCAGTAGGAGCGGCCCAGCGGGGGCCGCCCCGGTGGCATTGTGACACTGTTGGAGGCTCAAAGCCGCTCGGCATCCAGGCTCTTGCAGCCAACCGCGCAGCTTGATCCGGGCTGCGGCTGATGTCGGCGCATAAAATTGCTGGAGATGTTCATATGATTGTTTGAAGTTCCACGAGGCGCCCCCGTGGGTGGGGTGGGGGGGGGACGAGTCGTGATGCTTTCAAGTGGATGCGAAGTTAGCTCCGCACTCGCCGTTGCCTGCAGGTTGCACTCTAAGCAGGCCAATCCCTTGAAGAAAGTGGGCTGAAGCGGGCGATAGTTTTGCCGCGCCACTCACTTGGCGTGGTTCTGCTGCGTCACTCACTTGGCGCGCCGCTTCAGACCGAGTCGGTGAGACGAGCCCGGGAATGGAACCGGGAGACGATATTGTGTTTTCAGGAGATTCTGTTGTCGGAAGCCTCATTATTGAGGGTGTGTCGCCCGGGCGTCCGACGGCAACGGCGGCGGGCCGTTATGAGTTCCCGCCTTCCTTATGGAGGGGGAATCCGGTGAGAATTATTGTGAAAGCAGACAGTAACCATGCAGTTGGCGTTGGCGGCAGATTTGTATCGTGCATCCTTGCGGCGGCGGTGTTCCTGGCCTTGGCGGCGCCGGCCCTGGCCGACGTCGTATCGGTGAAGTTGACGACCGATGCTTTGGGTCTGGGCAGTTCGCCTATCAACGGCGGCCACCAGGTCGATCCGGACATGGCCGGCAAGATAATCACCAGTCCGGTGACCGGGCAGGGCAGCATCCTGGCCGTTCAGAGAAGCGGCCTGGCCGGATCGGGGACGGCCCTGGATCCGCTCATGATGACCATCACGGCGGCAACCCGCTTGAGTGTGACCAGCAACCTGCCGCCTTCGCACGATGTCCAGGCCGGCGTCATTTACCTGTCCAAGGAAAACAGCGCCCAGCCCGACGGCAAAAAGGAAGGCCTGGGGGTGAGGGCGTTCAGGGTCAACGCTTCGGGCCTCAGAAGGATCGACAGCGGCAACGGCCGGGCGAAGATCGAGGGCAGCAAGCACGTTTCCGGCGGAACGGGGCCCGACACATTCGATCCCGGTCATCCCAACGGCGCGCCGCACGTTAACGAGATCGTCTACTTCGATTTCGACTCGGCCTATATGGGGTTGGCGGCCGACAGCATCAGGGTCCTTCTCAGCCAGTTCGAGTACAATTCTTCAAAGCCCGGCAAGCAGGAGAAGATCGACCTGCGCATCGAACTCCGTTCGGGGGCCATGATCGACCGCCTGTTCGTCGGACCGTCTAACGACGTTGAAGGCCTTTTCGTAGCGGCCAGCTCAAATCCCGGCAAGGACAAGCTCTGGATGGTGGACTTTTCGGCCATCGGCGAACTGGCTCCGGACGACGTGATCGAGTCGTTCTCGATCTCGGCCTTGGACGATTATCCGAAATGCTCGTACAATACGGCCGAGCACTTTTTCATCACCGGCCTCACGGGCGCCGAAATCCCCGAGCCCGCCACGTTCGGCCTGATCGCCGTGGGTCTGGTGGGCATGGCCTTCAGCCGGAAGCGCCGCTAGAGGATATGAACAGCGTCGCACCCGGTGACAACTTGAACTGAAACCAGATGGGGAGGCCCACCGGTGGCCTCCCCATTGCTTCACATTCCCCGACGGGGGCAAGCGGGTGCCGTGGTCACGGTGCTCGTGCTACGTAGCGAGCTACTTCGCAGTAGTATCTGTGACCACGAGGGAGCCAGGAGGGGACGAACCTGCAAACGTGGCTACACACACCGCAGCCACGGCACCGGTCCATACCCCCCGTCGTTGGGCCTGTTGAGCTGACCTTGGCTTTACCTGCAATCTTGACGTGTACGCCTTCCGGACCGTGTGCGGGCGAAGGGGCTTTCCCCTTGCGGAGCCTTTGGGTATAATCTGCCCTCGCCTCGGACGCCGCCGGGGCCGTGCTTGAGAGCGGGAGATGCCCTTGAGGTCGTTCCGACGAGCCCTTCGCTATTGCCGGCCATATCGCTACCGGATAGCGGCCGCCTGGCTCTGCGCCCTGCTGATCGCCGGCCTGTACCTGGCCAGCCTCAGTTCGACACTGCCGCTGTTCCGCCTGCTGTTCAGCCAGAGCGGCATCTCCGTCGACACCAGGAGCGAGACGGTCGAACAGGCCGACGGCAGCAGCGTGGCCCTGACGCGGTACTCGGTGACGATTCCCGTCGGCTACCGGACGGCGTCGATTCCTCCGGACCAGGCCCTGCGGATCGACCAGGAGCAGAAAATAGTCTATGTGCCGGAGGGCTACGAGGTGGTGCCCGGGGGGCTGGAGCG
>JAACEH010000156.1 GCA_011682595.1 Anaerolineaceae bacterium | reverse complement strand
CGCCATGTGATCGTCTTCGACGACATGATCTCGACCGCCGGTTCGGTGACCGCCGCCGTCGAACTGGTCAAACAGTGTGGCGCCCTGGATGTCTACGTAGCGGCCACTCACGGCATTTTCTGCGGGCCGGGGGTCAAGCGGCTAGCCGATTCGCCGGCCAAACAGGTGGTGGTCAGCGACACTGTGCCGCTGAACGAGTCGGCGAGGAAACTGAAGAAACTGACGGTCCTCAGCGTAGCCGGCCTGCTGGGCGACGCGATCTCGCGGATTCACCGGCAGGAGTCGGTCAGCAGCCTGTTCGTAAACGAATTGTAGTGTGAGGCGGCCGCCGCTTTCGAAGGCGGCCGGCCCCTTTACTACTCTGCGAAGTAGCACTTCGCTACGTAGCACGAGATGAGCCTTGAAAGGAGTTGGTGCAGATGAAGGAAATTCTGACCCTTGCAGCGCAGCCGCGGGAGGACTCCGGCACCCGCCATGCTCGCCGCATCCGCCAGGCCGGCCGCGTGCCCTGCATCGTCTACGGGCACAAACAGGCCCCTGCCCCGGTGACCGTCGAGGGGCGCGAACTGGAGGCCGCGGTGCGGCACCACACGCGAATGATAGACCTCGAGGTCGGCGGCGCCAAGCAGCGGGTGCTGATAAACGAGGTCCAGTACGACACCTTCGGGACGGCGATCATCCATGTGGACTTTCTGCGTGTGGCCATGGACGAGGTCATTCGCGTTTCCGTGCCGATCGAGCTTCGCGGACACGCCAAGGGCGAGCAGCACGGCGGCGTGACCGAGCAACTCCTGACGGAAGTTGCGATCGAGTGTCTGCCCGGAAATCTTCCGGAATCGATTCCGCTGGTGGTGACCGACCTGGAGGTCGGCGATTCGGTTCATGTGAGCGACCTGAAGCCGCCGCCGGGGATCAAGATCACCAGCAGTAAAACCCTGCTGGTGGTGACTGTCGCGGTGGCCCGTGCAGCCCTGGCGGCCGAGGACGAGGCGCCGGGCGAAGCAGCCGAGGCGGAAGAGGAGCCCCAGGTCATCGCCCGCGGCAAGGGCGAGGAAGACCAGGCCACCGACCAGGACAAGGCCTCCTGAGGGGCCGGTTGTGTGGCACGGCGGGGCTTGCCCGGCTGGTGCCACGGCCTGGCGTAGCCAGGCCGTGATCGGAGACCGCAGAGTCATCATGGCCTGGCCTTTGGCCAGACCATGGCACCGGCCGGCCACGGCGGACAGGACCGGCCGCGGGCACACGGTAAGGAAGTTATCTGGCCCCGCGAAGTAAGAAGCAGCGGAGGGTCGCGGATGCGACTGGTTGTTGGACTCGGAAACCCGGGTAAGCAGTACCAGGCCACGCGGCACAACCTTGGTTTTCGCGTCGTCGATGTGCTACGCGACCGGCTGGGCGAGGTTTCGACGAAGGAACGGTTTGCTTCGCTGGTGACCGAAGCGGGCGGCCCCGCCTTCGCGGGCCGAAGCCGCTACGGCGGGCGCAGGCCCGGCCACAAGGTCCTGCTGCTCCAGCCGCAGACGTTCATGAACCTGTCGGGTCGCGCCGTGGCCGAGGCAGTGAGATTTTACAAGCTGGACCTGTCGAGCGTGCTGGTGGTCTGCGACGACTTCAACCTGCCCCTGGGCCGGTTGAGGTTTCGCCCCAGCGGCAGCCACGGCGGACACAACGGGCTGCGCAGCATCATCGAACTGCTGGCCGACGACGAGTTTTCGAGGTTGCGGATGGGCATCGGCCCGCTGGGCGGCGAGGATGCGGTGAGCTTCTGCCTGAAGAAATTTCGGCCCGCGGAGATCGAAGATGTTGAGAAGATGATCCTGACCGCGGCCGAGGCGGTGATGGTCTGGTTGGAGAAGGGCATCGACGAGGCGATGAATCGTTTCAACGCCTCGCCGGGCGAGTGAACAGTCCTGACAAATTGAGGCCGCTGAGCCTGCCGTACGGTCCGTATGGGAAGAGGAGGAGAACTGTCGTGAAGAATTACGAAGCACTGTTTCTGCTGGACAGCGGCTATGCGTCGGCCAACTGGGACACCGCGGTCAAAGAGATCGTCGGCATCCTGGAACGTCGCGGCTCAGAAATCATCCGCTTGGTCAAGTGGGACGACCGCCGGTTGGCTTACGAGATTCAGCACCGCCGCCGGGGCACCTACATTCTGAGCTACTTCCGTGCACCGAACGACGCCCTGGCCCAGATCGAGCGCGACGTGCAGCTCAGTGAGACCATCCTACGGGTGCTGATCATCCGCCGCGACCGGATGACCGAGCAGCAGATGCTCAGCCAGAGGATTCCCTCAGGCGAGGCGAACATCATCGGCGAAGCTCCCCAGCCGCCTGAGCCCGCCGCCGAGAAGGCTGCGCCGCCGGCCGCTGAAACGAAGGCCGGGGAAGAAACGGAAGCGGCGCTGGCCGAGTCGTCCGAGCCGGCGGCTGAAGCGAAGGCCGGGCCAGAAGCGGAAGCGGCAGTGGCCGAGTCGTCCGAGCCGGCGGCTGGAGCCGACCCTGCGCCCGAGGCTCCGACGACCGAGGCCTGAAGCTCTGGCAACCTTGTGGCCCCTGTCGGGTCGACGGTTTCGAAGTAATCAAGTTGTGCCACCGGCAAACGCCTGCTACTCTGCGAATGCTACTCTGCGAAGTAGCTCTTCGCTACGAAGCACGAGGCGGCGCTTCGCTGCGAAGCACGAGCAGGCAAGGAGGAGCGAGAAATGGCGAACTACAATAAGGTCATGCTGATCGGCAATCTGACCCGCGACCCGCAGTTGCGTTACACGCCGAGCCAGATGGCGGTCTGCGATTTCGGCCTGGCGGTCAACCGGCGGACGCGGACCACCGGCGGCGAGCAGCGCGAGGAGACCTGCTTCGTGGACATCACCGCCTGGGGCAAGCAGGCCGAGACACTGTCGAAGTACGTTACCAAGGGGCGGCAACTGTTTGTCGAGGGGCGACTGACCTTCGACCAGTGGGAAACCCAGGACGGCCAGCGGCGGACCAAGCTGAAGGTGACCCTGGAAGGTTTCCAGTTCCTGGACTCCAACCGCGGCGCCGGCGGCGGTGCGGGTGGCGGCGGCGGGGGTGGGGGTGGCGGCGGAAACAGCCGTTCGGGCGGCCCGGCTGCATCGCAGGAGCAGGGCGGCGACAACTACAATCAGGACACCCAGGACGACAACATCCCCTTCTGACTCGTGCTACGTAGCGAAGAGCTACTTCGCAGAGTAGTATCCGCACGGCGAGGGCGACGGTTGACAGGTAATCATGGCCAGGCGAACGTTTCGGTTTTTTGGTTAGACGACACAGGAGGTAGTCAGACAGATGGCCAAGAGGAAGGTAGTCTACAAATCGGGGACCAAGTGCCGGTTCTGCCGCGACAAGGTGAAGGAGATCGACTACAAGGACACGTCATCTCTGCAGAAACTGGTGACCGGCCAGGGCAAACTTTTTTCGCGGAAGCGCAGCGGCAACTGCGCCCGCCACCAGAGAAGCGCCCGCCGGGCCGTAAAGCGAGCGAGGTTCATAGCCCTGATGCCGTTTGTAAGTTAACCTGACCGGTCGCACCGCGCAAGGCCGGGGCCTGACTAACTAAAGCCCCGGAAGGAGCGATGCGTGCACATGAACTGCACTCGTGCTCCGTAGCGAAGCGCTACTTCGCAGAGTAGCATCGGTCGGTCGAAAGATCCGGAGGAGAACCGTGAAACTGTTACTGGCAGAAGACGTTAGAAATCTGGGCAAGGCCGGGGATATCGTCGAGGTCAAAAACGGCTATGCCCGCAACTACCTGGTCCCCCAGGGCCTGGCCCTGGCGCCCAGCGAGGGCAACATCAAGCGCGTTGAAGACCTGCGCCGGCAGAGAGAAGCCGACCAGAAGGCCCACCGCCAGCGGCTGGGCGAGGCCGCCGCCGTGCTGGAAGGCACGAGCGTGACCGTCAAGGCCCAGGCCAACGAGCAGGGACATCTGTTCGGGTCGGTCACCCAGAAGGACATCGCCGCTGCGCTGCAGGAACTTGGCCACAAGATCGACCAGGAGCAGGTGCTGCTGGCCGAGCCGATTCGGGTTCTGGACCGCTTCCAGATACCGGTGCGGCTGGCCGACGGCTTCGAGGCCAACATCGACCTGTGGGTCGTCCCCGAGGACGCCTGAGACCGGGCGGCTACTGACGAGGTCCGCTCGCCGCTGGACAACGTGCGCTCGGCCATACGGCGGGGTGGGCGGGTGGCATGCGTCGCTTGCGACGCATGTTCCGAAATTCTCCCGCGTTTTGCTTGCCTGGCCGGCCTCGAGGGGCTATATTCCTTTGAACGCATCCTGTCGTTCGACCCAGAGGCTCTCGACGGGCAGTGCGATCTCGAACGCAAACCGGTAACCGCCACGGACCCATGGCCAAAAGAACCAACCAACCGCAATCCGCTGCCCCGTCGCTGGAGCATGTGCCTCCGCACAGCGTCGAAGCCGAGATGAGCGTGCTGGGTTCGATGATGCTGGACCGCCATGCGGTGGGCCTGGCCCTGCAACTGGTGAAGCCCGAAGACTTTTACGTTCCCTCGCACCAACTCATCGCCCGGACGCTGATCGCCCTTTACGACAAGAACGTGCCCATCGATTTCGTGACCGTGCTGGACGCCCTCTCCGAACACGGCGGCGCCGAGGAAGTCGGGGGCGGCCAGTACCTGGCCCAGCTTGCCGAGAGCGTGCCCTCGGCGGCCAACGCCGAGCACTACGCGAAGATTGTCCGCAACAAGGCCCTGCTGCGGAACTTTATCAGCACCACGGGCCAGCTCATCTCGGAGGCCTTCGCCGAGGATCGCACAACCGAGGATTTTCTCGACCACGCCGAGCAGATGATATTCGACGTGACCGAGCGCAAGGAAAGCGGCAAGGCCGAGGGTATCAAGGACATCGTGCAGGCGGCCTTCGAGGAAATCGAGCAGGCTGACCGTGAGGGGCAGACGGGCCTGAAGACCAATTTCTACAAGCTCGACAAACTGCTCGGCGGGTTGCAGAAGGGCGAGATGGTGGTCATGGCCGCCCGGCCGTCGGTCGGCAAGACGTCGCTGGCCATGAACATCGTCGAGAATGCCG
>JAACEH010000155.1 GCA_011682595.1 Anaerolineaceae bacterium | reverse complement strand
CCCCCCCGCCTCGACGCCGACCAGGCGGACCTGGCTGTCCTCGATGAAGGGATAGAAGATGCCGGCCGAGTTGCTGCCCCCGCCGACGCAGGCGCAGATCACGTCCGGCAGGCGGCCCTCCAGGTCCATGATCTGTTGGCGAGTCTCGGTGCCGATGACCGACTGGAAGTCGCGGACCATCATCGGAAAGGGGTGCGGGCCGACGGTCGAGCCGATGCAGTAATGGGTGGTCGCGACGCTGCCCATCCAGTCGCGGAAGGCCTCGTTGCAGGCGTCCTTGAGGGTCTTCTGCCCCGTGGTCACCGGCACAACCCGCGCCCCCTGGGCCTTCATGCGAAAGACGTTCAGTTCCTGCCGCCGCACGTCCTCGGCACCCATGTAAACCTCGCACTCCAGCCCCAGCAGGGCGGCCGCCGTGGCCGTGGCCACACCGTGCTGGCCGGCCCCGGTCTCGGCGATCATCCGCGTCTTGCCCATCCGCTTGCAGAGCAGCCCCTGGCCCAGGGTGTTGTTGATCTTGTGGGCCCCGGTGTGGTTCAGGTCCTCTCGCTTCAGGTAGATCTTCGCCCCGCCCCAGGCCTCGGTGGCCCGCCGGGCGAAGTAGAGCGGGCTCGGCCGTCCCACGTAGTGGCGGAAGTAGTACTGAAGCTCCTGGTCGAACTTCGGGTCGCCCTTGGCCTCCTGGTAGGCTTCGGCCAACTGGGCGATGGCGTGCATCAGCGTCTCGGGTATGTACTGCCCGCCGTACGGCCCGAAGCGCCCATGACTGTCAGGTAATCTCTCTGCCACGGCTATGGCTCCTTGTGTGCCTCAAAGGAGCTAGGTTAAAACCCCCCCGGCGAACCGTCAAGTGAAAAGGGCCGGCCGGCGGTGGCCGGGGGATACCGTTGTCGTGCCGGCGATTATTGGCTCATGGCGACCCCTCGGCCGGCCCCCGGATTCAGCTTGCCCGGCGCACGGAGGTGGATACAATCGCGACAGATACCCGGCGAGGGTCGCCGGGCCAGAAGCTGCCTGGAAAATATCGGGTAAAGGAGATTCACATGGCTATGGAACAAAGCGGTAACAGCGGACGTATCCGGGCCCTGCCATTGGCCACAGCGCTGGGGATCGTCTGGGGCATGGCGATGTTCTTATCCGGCGTCGCAACGATTTACACGGACCATTACGCCCGCAAAATGGTCGAGGTATTCGGCAGCATTTATTGGGGCTACGTCCCCGGCAGTTGGACGGGCGCCCTGCTCGGACTGGTCTTGGGTTTCGCGGATGCCTTCGTCGGAACGCTGATCATCATCGGGCTGTATCGGCTTTTCTGCCGGTCCAACAAAGCTTAGCCCGCCAAAACGGCCGAATGACGCCGACGACAATTTATCCTGGTCGTACAGGGCGGGTGAACCGGCCGGTTCACCCACGCGGACGGCCAGCCTCCCGCGCCGATAGCGGCTCATAATAAAACACCTACAATTGAACCGCGAGGGTGCAAGCCTGTCCGCCCCAACCTCGGCGAAGGTGGGCGCCCATTCTACGGACTGCGGCCGGTGTGGCCCAGGCCACCCGCCGTGAACACCTATTGAGTGCTCCGTCCCCGAAATCCCGAAATCCCGCGCCGATACGGTTTACACGTGGCAGCAAACTTTTGACATGCCCTCGTCGTTAGGATTATACCCAGGGCGATTGTGCTGAAATATTTGGCCAGTGTTCTTGATGGTTCCCATTTGGGAAACTTTGAAAAGCTTCCAGGCCATCGGGTTGCCAGATGCGCTGGAGCCCGCGATTTGGTAGCCGCGCAATACCTCGTTGTCAGCAGTACTCACGCCATGGCAATGCGGCTCGACTGTCCTGTTGCCGCCATCGTAATCAAAACTGATGACTTCTCTTTTGCTGATTGCCGTGCATATTGCAGTATTCATGACTCTTCCTCCTCGCACTAGACTATTGGCTATGTGGGGTTACCAATGATCCCCATGCCTACCTGGAAAACTAACAAACCGGGATAGGCAACTGTTATTCGCCTTCTCCCCGACGATTGTTGCCATGGCATGGATGGGCTGGCGGGGACACCCGTAAACGACAATCCTGGCAACTCGTGACATGATCACCATGGTAACAATCCGGACAATGGCCTGTCAATAATAATAAATGACTATCCCGCAAGCCCACCAGTCATAATCGAACTAATATGCAGTGATCATAAGTTTCAGGGACGGAGCACTAAATTGAATGCCACAAAGTCTGCCGGCTGTCACACGAACCGTGAACACCTATTTAGTGCTCCGTTCCCGAAACCTCCAAAGTCACACCCCCCGGCGGCCCGGCGTCAGAGGCGGCCGCTGCGGAGGATGGAGAGCAGGAGCCAGGTGCCGCTGACGGCGGCCACGATGAAGCCGATCAAGCCGAGCAGGGGGATGTCGCTTAACGACGGCAGGTAGGTGCCGATCCAGGGCAGGTGGCTGATCTTGGGGCCGATCCTGGCCTGCATGATGATGCTCGAGCCGAGGATGATGGCTGCGGTGATGACGCTGAAGGCGATGCGGTTGGTCGAGCGGTCGAGTTCGCTGATGAAATTGTCGAGCCCCTCGTGGCGGAAGATCAGCCGCATCTTGCCGCGCATGACGTTTCGCAGGAATCGCCGCAGCATCTGCGGGCCCTGCTGAATGAAGGTCGCCAGGTGGTAGGCGTTGACTCCCAGGTTGCGGGTCACCTGGCCCGGGGAAATCCTCTCCAGCAGCAGCTTGTTCAGTTTCGGCTTGATGATCTCGACCGGCGCGCAGTCGGGGTCGAGCATCAGCGAGACGCCGCCGATAATGGCCAGGCTCTTGCCCAGCAGGACGAAATCCCGCGGCAGGATAATCCTGTGCTCGCGGGCCATGGTCACGCATTCCTCGAAGACGCTGGTGATGTTGATTCGCTTGATCGGCGTGCCGTAGTACTTGTCCATCAGCGAGGCCAGGTCGCTTCTCAGGCGGCTGTGATCGAGCGTCTCCGGCAGGGCTCCGAGATCGTCGAAGATGTCGATCACCAGTTCCAGTTCGCGGCCCACGGCGGCTATCAGGCACATGGCCAGCCGCGATCTCATGGTCGCATCGAGGCGGCCGACCTGACCGAAGTCGATGATGCCCCAGCGGCCGGGTTTCTGGGCCAGCAGGTTCCCGGGATGCGGGTCGGCATGAAATACGCCCATCTCGAAAAACTGTTTGAAGAAGGCGTCGAGCAGATTCCGGGCCAGGGCCTTGCGGTCCAGGCCTTCGGCCTCGTAGTCCAGGTCGGGCCTGACCGTCAGCCCATCGAGCCTCTCCAGCGTCAGGATGTTGTGCGAGCAGAGGTCCCAGAAGACTTCCGGCGTCTGGATATTAGAATCGTCGGCGAACTCGTCATGGAAGCGCGAGGTTACGGAGGCCTCGTTAAGAAAATCGAGTTCCCGCCGCAGGGTCCGGGCGAACTCGTCGACCAGCATCTCGGGCCGGTAGGGGCGATACTCGGGAATGTGTTTCTCGATCAGTTGGGCCAGCGCTTTGAGCAGGGCCACGTCGTTCATGATGGTCCGCTCGATGCCCGGCCGCTTGACCTTGACGACCACGGCGGTTCCCTCGCTGGTGACGGCCCGGTGGGCCTGGCCGATCGAGCCGCAGGCGAAAGGCTGCTCGTCGAAGGATTTGAACAGTTTGTCGGCCGGCCGGTCCAGGTCCCTGTGCAGCACCTGGCGGACCTCCTCGAAAGGGAACGGCCGCACCTTGTCCTGCAGTCGGCGGAAGGCCGCCTGGAACTCCGCCGGCAGCAGGTCGGGGCGGCTGGCCAGCGACTGGCCGAGCTTGATGAAGGTCGGCCCGAGATCTTCCAGCGCCCGGGTCGCTCGTCCGGCGATGCCCTCCAGGTCGTCGGCAGTGGTCCCTCGTGAGGGGAACTTCGCCGACAGTTTCTGGCGGAAGGGCACGAAGCGCTCGAGTCGCAGGCTGACCACCAGGTGGCCGAAGCCGTGTTTGGCCAGCACGGTCAGGATGGTCGCCATTCTCTGGCTGGAGCGGATCGTCTGTCCGAACGAAAAGATGCTCACCCTGAGAGTCTCCAGAAGAAACGCTTCTTCGCGGATGGGGTTGCTCAGCAGGCATTATAGTCGCATGGCGGCGACCCAAACCAGCAAAATCGCCGCCTCTCCGGCGGCGTAGCGCGGCCGGCTGATTTTATCGGACGCAGATAACTGCAAAAACTGTTCATGCCCCGAGAAAGCGGGGAATCAGGCTAATGGCCCCCGCCTTTTCTGTCGATATTTTCTATCAAGGCTGTGGGTCACCGTCCATAAGGACGGGCAGCCTGGCTTGGGGGATCCGGGTAACGGCGAGCTCGGGTCCCTCCTTTTTTTTTGCGCTCCCGGAGGGCCACCCAGGCCACCCAAGGCGACCGGAATTCCTGAAATTCGGAAAAGAAATCCCCGCCCATTTCGTATATCATAATAGACTGACAACTCATTCTTGCGAGGTAACGATGCCGCCCGTCGAGGCCAAGTGCCCGAAGTGCAACAAGCCCTTCGGCGTCCTGGAGCGCCAGATCGGCACCAGTGTCCACTGTCCTCACTGCGGTCAGCGGATGAAGATCAGCGGGCCGCAACAGAAAAAGCCCGCCGACGCCCAGGATGATGCGATTGCCCAGATGTTCGGCCCCGCTCCGGCCCCGAAGCCCAAACCCGAAGCCAAGCCCGTGGCCATGGCCCGGCCGGCGCCGGCGGCTGGGACAACGACGCGGTTTGCCCGCAACCTGGGTCTCGACGAACAGCCGCAGGACCACCTTCTGGACAATGCGCCGGTTCGCAGCCGCACCATCGTCTGGGTCTGGCTGAGCATCCTGGCCGTGATCGTCGTGGGGCTGAGCATTGGTCTCTACGTAGCCTTCGAGCGGTATGAGGAAGACGAGCGGGCCGGGCATTTTGACACGCAACAGATTCAGGCCGGAAAGACCGCTCCGCCAACCAAGAGCGTGAGCGCAAGGCGAAGCAAGCCGACCGCGGTGCCGATCCCTATTGAGGGCATGGAGCGGATCGATCTCTATGATGCGCCAGCCGAGGAGAAGGATTCGCTGGTGTTGAAGTGGCCGAAGGACGCATACTATGTTGAGCAGCCGAAGCCG
>JAACEH010000154.1 GCA_011682595.1 Anaerolineaceae bacterium | reverse complement strand
TCGGGCGGTTCAAGTCCCTCAACGCCCACCATTTGAGAATTCGTTTTCGGGAAGCGTCCGTCGCCGCGGCGCTTCCCGGTTTTTTTTCGCCTACCGGCCTGATGTTGCCGGCATGAGGCGGGAGGGATTGGCCACAGGGCTGTTTATAGGGTATACTTCAATACAAATCCGGGCTTGTCCCGGGAGCCCTTTAACTGTTCGGTGTCGGCTTTCCGATGGGAGGAATGACGATGAGGCCAGGTGGCCACCTTCTGCTTGTTCTGGCCTGGGGGATGCTTGTTGCCGCTCCGCTCGCGGGGGCCGACTATTACGTGTCGACCACCGGAAGCGATTCCGCCGCAGGGTCGCAAGGCTCGCCGTGGCGCACCATCAGCAAGGCACTCAATACGGTTAACGACGGCGACAGGATTCTGCTGATGGGCGGCAACTACGACTTCCCCAGTCCGCCGCCGAAGAACCGGACGACCGACTACGTGACGCTCAAGCCCGCGCCGGGACACGAGGGGCTGGTCCGCATCAACGGTTACGTTCGTCCCTACAGCAACAGCGACTACCTGAGGTTCCAGAATCTGGACATCGAGGTCGGGCTGCACTTCGACAACGTGTCGCACTTTCAGATTCGCGGCTGCACGGCCGGCGGGCACGCCACGCTGTACGGGTTCAAGGTCACCGGCAGCGACATTCTGATCGAAGGCAACATCGTGACCGGTGGGGCGAAGGCCTACGTTTTCAGCGGAACCGACGTAACTGTCCGCTGGAACGAGGCCTATCACACGACAGCCGACGGGTTCTTCCTGGGCTCGGGGTCGAACATTCTGTTCGAGGGCAACTACTTCCGCGACAACACGCCTGAAGGCGGCGCGCACCCGGACTTCTTTCAAATCTACGGCGGGCAACCGACGACGGTGCGGGGGCTGACGATTCGCGGCAATTATTTCGACACTACCGGCCAGGGGCTGTTTGGCCAACGCTATGGCGGCGTCATCGAGGACGTGCTGGCCGAGAACAACGTCATCATCAGCACGCACCTGAGGGCCTGGTCGGAAGAGACGACCAACAATGTCGTCTGTCGCAATAACACGTTCATGTTTCCGCCGGAGCAGGGCCTGCCCGACCCCAGCGGAGGCGGGGCACTTATCTACATGGACGCCTGGGGCGGGGGGTCGTACGTTTACACGAACAACACCAGCCGCTTTCTGGGCCGGCCGAGCAGTCCGTACCTGACGGCCCGTAACTACATCGTCCACGAAGGCACGCCGAGCGACCCCGGCAGCTTCAACGCCTCGCCGCTGACACTCTTCGCCGATTTCAATGCCCACGATTTCCGTCTCAAGGCCGGATCTGCGGCCATTGATGCCGGCGATCCGGCCAACGCCCCGGCGGTCGATATTCTTGGCCGACCGCGCGATGCCAACCCGGACATCGGGGCCTACGAGTACAATGCCGCCGATGACCGGTCGCTGCATGATCTGTTCCTCGAACTGTTGCTGGCCAAGCGGGCGGCCATTCGCGGCGAGGTCGGCGGCGGTCCGCAGATCACGGGATGGGAAATCCTGGTCGACCACGGCGCCCAGGGACCGGTCGCGACGCCGATCGTGGACAACTACATCGAGCCGCGGCTGGGCGGCCTGCGCAGGCTGCGCGTGACCTTCGACAGCGAGATCGCTCCGGCCAGCGTGCGGCGCGGCGCGGTGACGATCTTCGGCCAGTCCAGCGGCGACCAGTCGTCACTGATCAGTGACCTGTCGCTGGACGGCAGCCAGAGGGTGCTGACGATCAACCTCTCTGCGGCGCCGCCGAATGGCGACCTCTACACCGTGATCTGCACGAGGGTGCTGGTCAATACCAACGGTGTGCCGCTGACAGGCGACGCGGACATCGTCATCCGCGCCCTGGTCGGCGACGTGGACGGCTCGGGTCAGGGGACGCCGGCCGACGTGCGAGCCATTCGCCGGAAGCTGGGCCAGGCGACCACGGTCGCCAACGCCCGCTACGACGTGGACGGCTCGGGAACGATCAGCGAGGCCGACATGATCGCCGCCCGGCAGAATGCCCGGTGAGTGCGTGTCCCAAAGAGGACGATCTGCCCGGGGCTGGTTTGCCCGGAGGGGCGGGGTCTGTGGTATGATCTCTGTGTAAGCCTTGCTTCCGTAAAACTTTACATTATCGGAGCCCGTCCCATGCGACCTGCTTTCCGCTTTATCCTCGCAGTGCTGTCGGCACTTGTCGTTACTCACGCTTCTGCCCAGTGCCTCCGCGGGCAAAGTGTCACCAGCGACCCCCTGTACGTCAACTGGCGGAGCTACTACATTGCCGCCGACGGCAACAACTACCACATGATGCCCAACATTCACGACACGTCCTGGAAGGCGGTGCCCATTCTGCGGGCCTTCGTTTACGACTACGAGTTGACGCGGGACATCAGTCGCATTCCGGCGGTGATCGATCGGTTGGAGTACATGTACAGTCACCGGTTGCCGAATTACCAGGGCGACCTCGGTTGGGTCGAAGCCGGGTACGGGCCGCCCAGGGACGGCACGGAGCACCCCAGCGACAGCGCCCGGATTCTGCGCTGCTTTCTGCACCTGGCCGAGGTGGTGCTTCGCGACCCGCAGTTGTCGGAGTACGAACCCTACGCCAACAAGTACATCGCTCTCGGGGCGGAGCACTACGACCGCTTCCGCCCGTATTTCACGCAGGTCGACCCCGCCCAAGGCAGCGGCTCGGTTCAGAGGTGGCCGACCTACAATCCGCCGGGCAGCCGGGCGGGCGAGACGATGGGCAACAACAAGGAGGCCGACTACGCGCGGTTTCTGCTGCGCATGTACGATCTGACCGGGCAGCAGAAATACCTGGATGACGCCATGGCCATCGGCCAGTGGTTCAAGAGCCAGTGCCGACTCAACACGACCGCCGACGCCTACTGGTGGCATTACTGGGACCCGGCCGGGTCGTGGGACGCGGGGCCCTATGCCGGATGGGCCCACTGGACGTGGACCGACCACAAGGGCGCCTACTCGTCGCTCTGCGTCGGCATGGTCGCGCGGCTGTTCAACCGCGGGGTGGTCTATTCGACCGAGGACATGCAGCGGTACGTCAACTCGCAACTCCTGCTGGCCTGGCAGGGCGATCACAATCCGCCGACCTTCTGGCTGAACGACGGATCGATGCCCGATTACAGTCGCGGGTTCAGCGGCTCGCTGTACCCGGCCCTGATAAGGTACACCGCAATGACGCCCGCGGGTTACCCGACGCTCGACAGCCTGATGCAGGAAATCTGGGACGCCGAGGGCCGCGGAAACCGGTGGTCGGACCTCGGCCGTGCGCCGACCTATCTCATGTGGCGGTACGGCAGCGCAATTCCCGGCGGGCCGGGCGTCGTCTCGTGGGCCGGCCAGGTCAATCACGGTGCGGCCGGCGAAGTTTCGACGGCCCTCGATGCGGGCGGGGTCTACTCGCGAATCGGCGGCCTGCGGCGCATTGGCGTGAGCTTCGCCTCGCCGCTGTCGGGCTATGTTGAACAGGCCGTGGCCCTGAGCATCGTCGGCCAGGTCAACGGGAACCAGTCATCGCGGATCAGCAGCCACTGGCTCAACGCCGCGCGGACTGTGCTGACGGTTCAACTGAGTTCCGACCTGCCGGACGGCGACATCTACACGGTCTCGCTGGCCGGCCAGGTTCGCAACCTGGCCGAGCAGCGGGCCTCGGGCGTCACTTCGCTGGAACTGAAGGTGCTGGCCGGCGACGTGGACGGTTCGGGGCGGGTGACGGTCGCCGACATGCGGGCCGTGCGGATGCAGGCCGGCCGGCCCGTCGATGCGGCTACGGCCCGCTTCGACGTGGATCGCAACGGCACTATTTCCACGGCCGACATGCTGGCCGTTCGCAGCCGCGTCGGCGCGGCGTTGCCGTGAACATCAGGTCCGCAGCCGGGTTGGCGGAGAAAGATGGCGCTCTGCCGCACGAAGCGGCGGGGCTGTTTTTCTGGTCTGTCGGCGGGACGCGAGGCGGCAGATGCTACTGTTGCAGAGGGCTGGCGATAGTGAGAGTCCATTTGAAGGTGGCGGCGTCGCTGCCGGCGGAGCGGGTGGCTTCGATATTGCGAACGGTCAGGAACTTGAACTGCTTTCTTATCTGCAACAGGATCTTCCCTATGGTGTCAAGGCTCTGGTTTGGAAAGACGACCGAATGGCGCTGCTGTCCGCGAGTAGCCCCTTGTTTGTTGACCTCCGGTGCGTCGATCTTCAGTTGTTTGCTCAGGTTGAGCATCATACTCGGGACGTCGAAGCTCTTGGGGACCTTGCCTTTGTCCTTGGACAGTTGGGCCATCCGGTCGACGAGTTTCTGCTGAGCCCCTTTGCTGTTCTGCCATAGGATGTCGGCCTCGTTGTAAGCGTCCTTGGCGCCGGAATGGCGCACCGCCATAGTCACCAGGAACACCAGGGCGCAGGCGGCGAAAACTGTGGCGGCAATCAGTGGTTTGCTCACGCTCAACACTCCCGCTAGTTCTTCTTTTTCTTGACAAACGTGATGCGGAAATCGAATTCCGCCTTGTTCTTGTCGCGCGGGTCCGGCTGGATTTTGACCGTCTCGCACTTGAAGCCCCCGGCGGCATCCAGATGTTTCCTTAGCCGCGCGGCCTCGTCGGTACTGCCCGTCTTGCCCCGGAGCGTAATCGACTCGGCATTAACCTCGATCCGCGAGAACTCCATGGTGATGTCCGCCGGGACGCTGGCTATGTGGCGGGCCAGTTCCCCCATGCGGTCGGCCACGTCAACGTTTTGCCGCTCCTTCTTTAGCTGCAGGTCAAGGGCCTTGATTTTCTTGTTGAGGGCCGCTTGGAAATCTTCCAGGGGGGGGATCGTGCCGCCGACTTTGCTATTTTTCCAGAAGGTGGCGGCCCGCTGCTGGATATCGGCCAGCCGGTTGCCGTAGTCCGACGTCTTCAGCAGCAGCCACACGCCGCCGACCGCCAGACAGACGGCCAACAGGGCCATGGCCCATACCGTCAGCAACGAAATGGCCTGGGCGGTTTCGCGCGGTTCGAATTCCTCGATACGAAAGGTCAGCGGCCGGCTGCTGCTGCGGGCCATCTGCAGGGCCACGCCGGCGACCTGCGGCCAGTGGAGCATCCGCGGCGAACCGTTGATCT
>JAACEH010000153.1 GCA_011682595.1 Anaerolineaceae bacterium | reverse complement strand
GCAGGCGTCGAGCGGGTTTACTCGTCGCTGGCCGCCATGCTGAAGGACCCGGATATCGACGCGGTAAGCATCGCCACGCCGTCGCACAACCATTGCCCGCTGGCCGTCCAGGTGGCCAGGGCCGGCAAGCACGTGCTGTCGGAGAAGCCCGTTTCGCGCAGCGCCGCCGAACTCCGCAAGACGATCGCGACAATCAGGAAGACCGGCCTGCTGCTGACCGTCTATCACAATCGCCGCTTCGATTCGGATTTCCTGGCGGCCAAAAAAATCGTTCGCCGCAAGATGGTCGGCGAGGTGATCCTGTTCGAGGGCCGGTGGCACCTCTACGGCTCGGCGGCCGGGTTCGGCGTCAAAGAGTACAACCAGAAGTGGCGGGAAACCAAGCGCTTCGGCGGCGGCATCCTGCTGGACCTCGGCGTGCACATGCTCGATCAGCTCAACCAGTTGGCCCCGGGCAAGCCGACGCAGGTTTTCAGCACCATGGCCGGCGGCGTCTGGGCCAGGGACTGTGACGACCTGGCCTCGGGGATGGTCAAGTTTGACGACGGCATGACCGCCCTGATCGAGGTCAGCAGCCTGAGCAAGGTGAAGTTGCCGCGCTACCGCATCACCGGCACCAAGGGCATGGCCGTCAGCAACCCCGAGAAGAAGCGGATGGACATCTACCTCGGCGACACCAAGCGGCCGACCAGTAGCGTCTCCTTCGATTCGCCGAACATGGGCATCAAGGTTTACCGATCGTTCGTGGCGGCCATCAGGGACAGGAAGAAAAAACTCGGCGTGGACCCCGAGTCGGTGGTAACGACCATGCAACTGATCGACGCTTATGTCCGGAGCGCCCGGACCGGCCGCAGCGTGGCCATCAGCGGCCCTCGAACGAAGTAGGCGCACGGCGAGGAAAAACACAATGGCCGGTAACGAGAAACCCGTCCGCGTCCGCATTGCCCCGAGCCCGACGGGCGACCCGCACGTGGGGACCGCTTACATCGCCCTGTTCAACCTCTGCTTCGCCCGCCACAGCGGAGGCAAGTTTCTTCTGCGCATCGAGGACACCGACCGGGCCAGGAGCACGCCCCAGAGCGAGCAGGCGATCTTCGAGGCCCTGCACTGGCTGGGGCTGGACTACGACGAGGGTCCGGACGTCGGCGGCGACTTCGGCCCCTACCGCCAGAGTGAGCGGTCGGAGATCTACAAGCGGGAGATACGCAAGCTCCTGGACGGCGGGCAGGCATACTATTGCTTCTGCACCCCCGAGCGATTGGCCGAGGTTCGCCGGGTCCGGAAGGCCGAGAAACAGAGGATCGGTTACGACCGCCATTGCCGCGACCTGGACCCGGCCCAGGCCGAGAAACGCGTTGCCGCCGGCCAGCCGCAGGTGGTCCGACTGGCCGTTCCGCTGGAGGGTGAAACGGCATTTCACGACATGCTGCGCGGAGCCATAACTTTTCAGAACGCGGAGATCGACGACCAGGTGCTCTTGAAGAGCGACGGCTTCCCGACCTACCACCTGGCCAATGTCGTCGACGACCACCTGATGCAGGTCACGCACGTCTGCCGGGCCGAGGAGTGGATCACCTCGACCCCCAAGCACGTGCTGCTCTACGAGGCCTTCGGCTGGGAGCCGCCGGAGTTCGTGCACATGCCGCTCCTGCGGAACAAGGATCGCAGCAAAATCTCCAAGCGGAAGAACCCGACCAGCCTCTGCTGGTACCGCGACCAGGGCTACCTGCCGGCGGCCCTGCTGAACTTCCTGGGGCTGATGGGCTACTCGATGCCCGACGGCCGCGAGGTCTTCAGCCTGGGGGAGATGATCGACAGTTTTTCGTGGGAGCGGGTCGCCACGGGCGGACCGATCTTCGACCTGGAGAAACTCGATTGGCTCAACGGCGAGTACATCCGTTCCATGCCGGCCGAGGACTTCGTGGAGCGCCTCATCCACGACAACCTGGCGCCCGAGGGCGCGCCGCGAGAGAAACTCCTGGCCATCGCGCCGATGGTTCAGCAGCGGGTGAAGCGACTGTCCGAGGTGCCGGAGGCCACCGCCTATTTCTGGCAGGAGCTGCCGGTTGAAGGGGACGACCTGCTGCCGAAGAAAAAGAAGGGCAAACCCACCCGCACGGCGGACGAAACGCGAGTCGTCCTGGAACAGGTGCGGACCCTCCTGGAACAGTTGCCCGACTGGACGGCGCCGGTCATGGAGACGGCCATGCGGGCCTACTGCGAGGAGTCCGAGTGGAAGGTTCGCGAGGTCTTCATGAGCCTGCGCGTGGCCGTCACGGGCCGCACGGTTTCGGCGCCGCTGTTTGAGACCATGGAAGTGCTCGGCCGCCGGGAGTCGATGACGCGGCTGGACCACGCCATCGCCAAACTCGCCTGATCTATTTGCCGAACCCGGAGCGGACTTCCGTTTCGTTTGCCTTGCGGAGTTTGGGTGCCCCCGGAGGTTTTTTCTCTCTTCTTGTGCGGCCAGTTACGGGCCCGCTTCCGGCCGCGGCGAGAACCGAGGCGGCATCCATGCCAGCGGGCATGGCGTCCTGCGCTTCGAGACAGAAACCGGCAGCAAGGACACGGGCATCCAGGCCGAAACGTACGGCTTTGCCCTTCCCATTGCTGAAACGGCCGTCCAGGTCGGCTGCCGCCCGGAACGCTTCGGGCCGGTCACGACACAGAGGGGTGAGTACACCTCGTCGATCCGCTTCCAGGTGACCAACGTGGAGCCGCGTCTGGCCAAGGGCGTGAACAGGAAGGACGTGCACCGCGGCCTGCGAAAGTTCTGGCCCATGGTGGGCAGACTGGAAGCGGAGCGTGTCCGCTGCGGCCATACGGATTTTCGTTACGGCGTTGCCGCTCAGGTGTGGCCCATACGAAGGGACGAGAATATCGGCTGGCTGAGGAAGGATCAATCCTATGATAACGGGTTCTTCAAAGAGACGTACCTGTCGCGCCGTGAAGACGGCGCCGATACGTTCGGCTTGTTCATCAATGGCTGTCTGACGCCCTGTTTTGCTCAGTATTACATTCAAGCCACGTCACGGCATGGCTTCACGGAGACGGCCGACCAGATCTGCGACCAGTTACTGGAAAGCTTCGACCGGCATCTTTTCGAGGGCTCGCACACGGGTAATGAGTTCTGGACCTGGGACGGCATGGTCTCCGGCTACGAAGGCACGCTGGTTCACTGCTACGGCGTTCTCTATGCCATCGGGGCTCACAAGGGCTGGATAGAGCCCCTTGACCCCGAATGGTAGATGGGCAGCTCGGGGCATTTTCTACTCGCTGCCTTTGCCGTCCTGTTGACCGCCTTCGGTTTTCTTTTGGCTGTCCTCGGGCTTCTTTGCGGCTGCGGCCCTTTCCAGCACAGTTCGCAGTTGCTGTATCTGTTCGTCGACCTTTGCGACGTCTATCGACTGGGCATACTCGGCCTTCACGGTTTCCAGCGATTGAATCGCCCCGGCAAAGTCCTTCTGTCTCGCCTGGACGTTGGCCAGGACGATCAGGGCCTGTTGTCTCTGCTTGGCATTCTTGATTTTCCCGGCGGGATAATCGGCGACGAACTTCTTGAGGCTCTTGGTGAGCGCCGCGGAATCCCGCGCCCTGGAGAAGTTGGTGACGAGGATCAGCCAGTCGGCTGTCTCGCGCATGCCCATGGCATTGTCCGCGTCGAGCCGGGCCGCCGTCTGGAAATCTTGCACGGCCTTGTCAAGCGTCTTCTGGTCGGTGGCCATCGCGCGGCCACGGACCAGCAGGAGCTTGGTCCGCTGTTGCTTGTCGTTTTCGGGGATGACCTTCAGTGCGGCCCCGGCCACCTTCAACGTCTCGTCTCTGCCCAGGGTATAGTCCCCGCAAATCATCGTGGCCACCGCCAGCAGCGCCTTGGTGTCCTTGCTGTCTTTGGCGTAGGCCTTGCGGGCCCGGACGAAGGTCAGCACGCCGTTGAGGAATTCTTTCATCGGCTCGGGCGGCATGAAGCCGGTGCTGCGAATCATCTCCAAGCCCTCGGCGTCGGTGACGATCAGTGTCGGCATGGCCCGAATGCTGTAGGCCGCCGAGGTGGTCTTATCCTTGTCGACGTCGATTTTTGCGGTGACGAACTTCTCGCCCAGCAACTTCTTGACGCCCTGGTCGCTGAAGGTCTGGCTGTCGAGCATCTTGCAGGGCGGGCACCAGGTGGCGAAGAAGTCGATAAAGATCGGCCGGTCCGACTCCCCGGCCTGCTTCTTGGCCTGGTCGAGGTTCGAGATCCAGCCTTCCCCCTCTCCGGCAATGGCCGCCCCGGCGGAAAAGGCCGCCAGGCCCACCAACACGACCAGAATGCGACACGACATGGCTTTCGGTAATAGCATCCGCTTCTCCTTTGCGAAATCGCTTGGCGGGCATCTTGAAATGCCGATCTCCAAGCTAATTATCAGTCAAGCCAAATCGCATGGCAAGGAAGAAACAGAAAGTCCGCAGCGGTCGGGTGCACGTCAAGATTGTAGGTAAAGTCAAGTAGATCTGATCAACAGGCCCGACGGGGGTGGCATGCGTCGCGACGCATGTTCCGTGGTTCCACGACATGGGCTGGCAAGCAGCCCATGCCACCCCGTCGCATGAAAAATCCACCTACAAACGTGACGTGCACCCGCAGCGGTCCGGGCGGCCCCGTGTAGCAGGTTTCGGATCAGACGGCCGGAAGCTCAGTGGCTGACCGCGTTTCGCTGCTCGAGGGCCCGCATGACAGGTGGGCTGACGGCGCCGTCAAAGAGGGCCCGTACGGCGGCCATGGCGTCTTCGTGCGGCAAGGCCGGCCCGTGCACGCCGTCGTGAGTCAACTCGTCGTAGCATTCGACGGCGGCCAGAATCTGCTGTTCCACCGGCGGGTCGTCGTCCCACTGTTCGGGATTGTGGTGGTAACGAATCAGGTCGACGGCCTCGTCGAGGAACTCCAGCGGTTTCAGGATCATCCATCCCCGCTCGGCGTGGGATTGCCACTGCTCGATTGCCTGCTCGTCGAGTGAGTCGGACCTGGCCAGCAATTCGGGCGGCAACAGCAGCTTGCCGATATCGTGCAGCCGGGCCGCCGTCTCCAGCACCTCGATCCGCGACTCCTCGAGCCCGAGCCTGCGGGCGATGGAGCGGACGCCATGGGTCACGCGGCGGTTATGGCCGCCCTGGAGGGGAACGTCATCCTGCTGGATACCGTCGGCCATCATCTTCAGACAGGTCAGGGCCTCGGCCCGCTGGTGGTCGATCGTCTTGGCCACCTCAATCGCGTGGCCGATCTCGCCTCCCAGTCGCAGGGCCCGGCGAACCTCAATCGTGGAGAAGGCCATGCCCGTCTCCTCGCGACGTATCAGGGCCACGGCCTGGGTGCGGGTGTTTCCAATGAGCGGCAACACCAGCAGAGAGCCCTGCCGCTCGATCCACTTTTCGGCATCGCCCATGACGGCCGAGTCCGACAGATCCTCAATCAGGGCCGGCTGCCCTCGCTTGAGGACGGCCCGCATCACGCCCTGGGAAAGTTCCTGCTCGGCCACTGTGAGCACCACTTCCTCGTCCTCGATGCTGGCCGCGACGGTCACCCGGGCGGGCTTGCGCTGCAACAGGGCCACGGCGTACTGCTCGGCCGGAAGCTGGTCGCGAAGCATGACCAGGGCCATGCCCAGCAGTTGGTGAATGTCTCTCTGTCCGTCCAGCATGTCGGCGGCATTGCAGCGGACCTCGAAGTCGGCCACCTGTCCGGCCAGGCGTTGCTGCATGACCGTCAGTTCGCGGCTGACCAGCTCCAGGCGTTTGGCCATGTCGTCGTTAGTGGCTGCAAGAAGTGCGTTGTCGTGCGTGACCTGGTCGGCGGAATCTTCACTCAGGTCGATTTCCTTCCGCCGGCACAGGGCTCGGTAAACGGCCGCGCGAAGGTCCTCGACGCGGAACGGTTTCTGGAGGTAGTCGACGAATCCCTGCCGCAGCGCTTCGACCGAAGAGTCGATGCTGGCGTAACCGGTGATGCCGATGACGGTCAGGTCCGGGCAGATGCCGCGAGCCTGGCGGGCCAGGTCGAGCCCGTGCATCTGGGGCATGCACAGGTCGGTGACCATCAGGTCGTAACCGCTGCGGCCGACCTGTTCGAGGGCCCGCAACGGCTCGGTCGTGTAATCAACGGTCCACTCGCCCTCCTGGGCCAGCCAGTCGGCCACCAGTTCGCAGACGTCCGGCTCGTCGTCAACAACCAGAATCCTTGCCTCAGACATGAGCTTCTCCAACGGAAGTTTAACTTACCCCCCCCTCCCCCAGGTACGCTCCTGCCCTGCCCGTCCCCGGTGCGGCGGTCAGACGGCGGCGGACACCGGCTGCGGCGCCTCTTCGAGACCAAAGATCAGGCGGACGATGGTGCCCTGCCCGGGCGAGCTTTCCAGATGGACGGCTCCCTGGTGGGCATCGGCAATTCGTTGAACCTTGGCCAGGCCGAGTCCGCGGCGGCGGCCCGCGACGCGACCGCAGAAAAACGGGTCGCAGGCACGGCTCAGAGTCTCATGGTCCATGCCCTTGCCGCTATCGGTCACCGAAATCGACAGTTGATGGTTGGCCTCGTCCGGCTCGAGCCGCAGGGTAATGCGGCCCTCGGTTCCGCAGGCTCGCAGAGCGTTGCCGATCAGCTCCTGAAGAGCCCACTCGACCTGCTCGCCATCGACGCCGGCCACGACAGGGCCCGGCTCCGGCTCCTCGAGTTCGAACACGATCCGCCGATCGCCCGGTTCGGCGGTCTGGGTTTCAATCACTTTGCGGACAATGGCACTGATATCGGTCATTCGCCGCTCGATGCTCAGCGGACGGGCGAAGGTCATCATTTCGCTGATGATGTTGCTGGCCCGCTCGGCCTGTTCGGCGATAATCTTCATGGCCCGGCGCTTCTGGTCGTCGGTCTCGGTCTCGGCCAGGATCTGTGCCCGCCCGCAGATGACGGCCAGGGGGTTGTTGATTTCGTGAGCTGCTCCCGCGGCCATGGCCCCGACACTGGCCAGGCTGCGCTTGCGGAGTATCTCGTCCTGGGCCTCCGCGGCCCGGCGATTCGCGTCGGCCAGGCTCTCCAGCATGCGGACGGCCTGTTCTCTCTGGTAGAACAGCGAGACGGCCAGCCCGGCGGTGTTGGCGATGGCCTCCAGCCGGCGACAGTCCTGCTGTTGCGGCTCTGCGTCGCCGCTGGGCCAGTTGAAGACAAAGGCGCCCAGCCTTTCGTTGTCGGCGAAGATCGGCAAGGTGAAGAACGGGCCTTCGCCCATTACGGGGCCGAAACGCTCGAACAGCCAGGCCTCGCTGCCCTCGGCCCGGGACAAGCCCAAGTTGCCCGGCTTGTCGTCCGCCTGCAGCGACCGTGGCGGCGTGCTGTCGGCCGTCTCGAAAATGAAGTGCTCGCCGGCGGTCTGCCGGGGCGTTTTCAGAGAGCCTTCAATGAATCCGCGGCCGTCACCGAGAACATAAACCGCGCAAACATCGGTTTCCAGCCATTCGGCCATCACCTCGCACAGGGTGCCCAGCAGGTCGCACACCGAGTTCGCGCAGCCGGCCGCGCGGCTCATCCGGGCCAGTACTTCGGCGTGGCGTTTCTGCAGCTGGAGGTGTTGCGTCGTCCGCATCAGTTTCTGGTTGATGACGCCGAGTTCGGCGTTGGCGTTCTGAAGGCTCTCGTGAAACAGGTTCCGCTCGTCGCTCTGCTCGAGGCCCATGATCTGGACGTGCTCGGCCACGACGCCGTGCAACTCCTTGCTGATCTCCTCGATCCGCGCCATCGGGATCCGCAGTTGTTCGGCCAGGTCCACAACGCGCTGGCCGCCGAAGATCGGGCCGCTCATGCCGATTCGCTGCTCGCGGGCCAAAAGGTCGGCCAGGTGCACGGTGCGCACCAGGTCGCGCCCCACAAGGTCCTCCGGAAGATGGTCGCTGGCCTGGTGGTGCAGCCAGACGACGTTGACCAACTGGTCGGGGAACCGCCAGTTCTCGGTCAGACGCTTGCCGATCACCGTGTGGTCAAGGCCCAGAATGTGGTTCTCCGCCTCGGCGAAGGAGATGCTCCGGCTCTTGACGCGGCGGACCACCTGGTCGAAGGTCTTGGGCAGGACAAAGTCCAGGGCCACCTTGCCGATGTCGTGCAACAGTCCGGCTACGAAAGCCTCCTCCGGGTTGATGTCCCGCATTCGCCGGGCTATCAACTGGGCCGCACCGGCAACGCCCAGGGCGTGCTTCCAGAAGGTCGTCCGGTCGAACGACGTTCGGAAGGCATTTGACCCTTTGCGGCTGAACAGGTCGAAGACCTTCAGCGAGAGCACGCTGTTGCGAATGGCCTCGAAACCCAGCAGCGAACAGGCCCGGCTGACCGTCGAGACGGACTTCGGGCCCCCGAAGCTGGCGCTGTTGACCAGGGCCAGGATGCGGCTGGCCAAGGCCGGGTCGCCCTCGATAATGTCCGCCAGATCGCGGATCGACGTCTGGTTGCTGGCCGCCAGGGCCAGAACCTGTGTCGCCACCGCCGGAAGCGTCGGCAGGTTGTCCACCTGGTCGACTATCAGTTGCACTCTGCGAACTTTGAGATCCATCCGGTTTCCATCCTTGTCGTTGTCGTCGTGCGGCATTCCCTGCCGCCACCTTAGCCTTGAGCTTTCCGTGACGCCCCCGGACGTCACACCCGGTCCCACCTGCACCACACCGGGTCGCGGCAGGATCAGCGTTCCTGTCTATATGCCGAGCATCTCGCCGATGCGGCCGACCAGCTCGCTGATCTTGAACGGCTTGCGGATGAATTCGTCGACGCCGGCCTTGAAGAGTTCACGGATCTTGTCCTCTTCGATCAAGCCGCTGATGGCGATGATCCGCGTCTCGGCCAGTTCCGGATTCGAGCGGATCGTCTCGCATACCACGTTGCCGTTGATGTCCGGCAGCATGAAGTCCAGAACGATCAGGTCGGGATGAAACTGTTGGGTCAGGATGCCCGCGTCGTAGCCGCAACTGGCGGTCCGCACCTCGAACCGGCCGTCGCGCTCCAGCACTTCAACGAACAACTCGACCACCTCGGGGTCGTCATCAACGATGAGGATTTTCTTTTTGCCGCTGTCGAGGTTGCTCAGCGGAATGTCGTTCTCCTTCATGAACCTGACCAGCGATTCTCGCGGGATGCGGCGAAACCGGCTGCCCGGCACATAAAAGCCCTTCAGCCGCCCTGAATCGAAGCAGCGAATGATCGTCTGCTGCGAGACCCGGCAGACCTTGGCCGCCTCGCCCGTGCTGAAGACGTCTTTCATCCTCTTACCCTTTCTCGCTATACTCACCTTTGGCCCCGTCCCCTAGTGGCCGACCCACTGTCCACCCACAGGAAAGAGATTGCCCAGCTTCCCTATCTTTACATTCTAGTATCGGTCCCGTTGCGGATCAACTTTAGACAATGTTAACGGGCCGCCTGAGCCGTTTTAGGTGCTTTCAGTGACAGCGGTTACGTTCGCCACAGGTGGGCCGGTAGGGAGGTGCTGCGGCGGTCGAATGGGTTGCTACGAAATGGTGCGGCGATGGCCTCGATAACGGGGTGTACCTCATTTAAGTGGCGCCCTGCCATTTTATTTGCAGTGCACCCCAGGAGCAGGGTGTACGTCAAGATTGTAGGTAAAGTCAAGTAGATCTGGTCAACAGACCCGGCGGGGGTGGCATGCGTCGCTGGCGACGCATGTTCCGTGA
>JAACEH010000152.1 GCA_011682595.1 Anaerolineaceae bacterium | reverse complement strand
CCGTCGGGGCGGCGGCGGTCTTTACGACCAACCAGGTGGCTGCGGCGCCGGTGCTGGTCAGCCGCGAACTCATCCGCACGGGCCGGCCGCGGGCTGTGGTCGTCAACTCCGGCAACGCCAACTGCTGCACTGGTGAGCAAGGCCTGAAGGACGCCCGGGCGATGGTCCGCCTGGCGGCCGAGGCCCTGGGCGCCGAGGCCGACCAGGTGCTGGTCTGCTCGACCGGCGGCATCGGCCACCTGTTGCCGATGGACAAGGTTGCCGCCGGGATCACCGATGCCGCCGGGCGACTGGACGGCGACCGGGCGGCGGCCGGCGACTTCGCCGAGGCGATTCTGACGACCGACCTGGTCGCCAAGACCAGCGGTTCGCGAGAGACCATCGGCTCGACGAAGGTGATCGTGGCCGGGGCCTGCAAGGGCTCGGGCATGATCGCCCCGAACATGGCCACCATGCTGGCCTTTGTGACGACCGACGCCAACATCGGCTCGAAGGCCCTGGGGTCGGCCCTGAGGTCGGCGGTGGTGGGCAGTTTCAACCTGGTCTCAGTCGACGGCGACACCTCGACCAACGACACGGTCGTCGCCCTGGCCGGCGGCGCCTCCGGGGGCAAGGAGATCAGCCTGGGCAGCGACGAGTACGTGGAATTCGTGGAACTCTTGAGGAGCGTCTGCCTGGACCTGGCCCTGCAGATCGTAGCCGACGGCGAAGGGGCGACCCGGGTGATCGAGGTCTGCGTCGAGGGAGCGGGCAGCGAAGTCGAGGCCCGGCTGGCGGCCCGGGCCATTGCCGACTCGCCGCTGGTGAAATGCGCCGCCCATGGTGGCGATCCCAACTGGGGCCGCGTGGTGGCTGCCGCCGGCCGCAGCGGGGCCAAGCTCGATGTTTCAAAGATGAAGCACTGGATCGGCGAGGAACTGGTTTTCGACGGCGGCACTGCGACCGACTTCGACCGGGCCAGGTGCGAAGCCCACATGAAGGGAGCCCGCGTGGTGTTGCGCGTCGACCTGGGCGTCGGCGGCGAGGACTACATCTGCTACGGCTGCGACCTGGGGCGGGAGTACGTGACCATCAACGCCGACTATCACACCTGATTATTTCGCAAGAACCCTGACCCGCCGGCCTTCGATCTTCAGGCGGCCCTCGGCGAAGAGTTGAATCGCCTCGGGGTAGGCCTGGCACTCCTTCTCGAACACGCGCTGGGCCACATCATCCGGCGTGTCGTCGAAATGGACGGGCACGCTCTTCTGGAGGATGATCGGACCGGCGTCGTACTCGTTGTTGACGAAATGTACCGTGCAGCCGCTGACTTTGACGCCCGCGGCGACGACGGCCTGATGCACGAAGTGGCCGTACATTCCCCGGCCGCAAAAGGCGGGGATAAGGGCCGGGTGAATGTTCATGACCCGGCCCTGGTATCGTTCGGGGATCCGCCAGAAGACCATGAACCCGGCCAGGCAGACCAGGTCGACCCGGGCCTGGTCGAGCCTGGAGTTGACGGCCTCGCTGAAACTGTCGGTCGAGTCGAAATCTTTTCGTCGAACCACGTGCGTCGGCAGATCGCGCTTCTCGGCCCGCCGGCGGCCCCTGGCCTTCGACAGGGTCGAAACCACCAGCACGACTTCGGCCTCCAGTTGGCCGCGGTCGATGTGGTCCAGGATGTTCAGCAGGGTCGTTCCGCCGCCGGACAGCATTACGCCGAGCCGAAGTTTCTTGGCCATGGTCGGACTCCTGCTTTGCCGCTTAGCCGGGCCTTCTGAACGATCAGAGGCTCTCGCCACGGCGGGACGAGCCCCGCCGGGTAGGGTGGCTGCTTGCAGCCACGCTGTCCATATTACAATCGGCGGCTGCGCTTCAGCCGCCCTACATGGCTCTTACTTGCCGGCCATCACCTCGGCGCAGCGGCGGCAGAGGTCCGGGTAGTCGGCGACGCTGCCGACCGACTCGCGCAGATTCCAGCAGCGGCCGCACTTGGGCGACTCGCTGCGGGCGACCGCGATTCGCAGGGGCAGCCCCCCGTTGGCTTGGTCGGCCTGGTCGCCGGGGCCGCCGATCTCGGGCGACACCGTGACGGTTGCGACGATCATCACCCGGGCCAGTTGCTCGGGACCGACCTCGGCCAGCAGGGCGGCCAACTCCTGGCCGGTCGGTTGCAAGGTCACCTCGGCCTCCATGTTGCTCTGGATCGTGCCGCCGGTTCTCAGGGCTTCCAGACGGTTCAGGGCCGCCGAGCGAACGGCCAGCAGTGTCTGCCAGCGATCGAGCAGTTTCTCGTCCAGCCACCGGGTTTCCGGCTCGGGCCAGTCGGCCAGGTGCACAAAGGCCGCCTCATCGACGGCTCCGGGAATATGCGACCAGATCTCGTCGGCGGTGTGAACCAGCGTCGGGGCCAGCAGCCGCACCAGGCGGTGGGCCACCAGGTACATGGCCGTCTGGCCGCTGCGGCGCAAGCGGCTATCCGGCAGCTCGCAGTACAGGCGGTCCTTCTGGATGTCGAGGTAGATGCTCGACAGGTCGCCGTTGCAGAAGCCGTGGACCAGTTGGTAGACGCGGTGGAACTCGAAGTCCTCGTAAGCGGCCGTGACGTCGCGGACGACCTGTGCGCAGCGGGCCAGGATCCAGCGGTCGATTTCCTCCATCTCCGCCAGCGGCACCGAGTGGCCGGGGGGGTCGAAGTCCGACAGGTTGCCGAGCAGGAAGCGGAAGGTGTTACGGATCTTGCGGTAAGCGTCCTGGAGCTGGGAGATCAGTGTGTCGCTGGTGCGGATGTCGTACTGGTAGTCGACCGAACTGACCCACAGCCGCAGGACGTCGGCCCCGAGTTTGGCCACTTCGTCCTGCACGTTGACGGCGTTGCCGAGCGACTTGGACATTTTGTAGCCCTCGGCGGTCACCACGAAGCCGTGCGTCAGCACCGTCTTGAACGGTGCTTCGCCCGTGGCTGCAACGCCGATCAGCAGGCTGGCCTGGAACCATCCGCGGTGCTGGTCGCTGCCCTCGAGGTACAACTCGGCCGGGGCCTCCAGGCCCTCGCGGTCCACTGCGGCGGCGTACCACGACGATCCCGACTCGAACCAGACGTCGAGGATATCGAACTCCTGCTTGAGGTTGGCCGATCCGCACTTCGGGCACCTGGCCTCGGCTCCCAGGATGTCGGCGGCCGAATTGCGGAACCAACTGTCGGCCCCGTGTTCGGCGAAATGGTCGCGGACCTTGCGGACACTCCGGGCGGTAACCAGGTTCTGGCCACAGTCGTCGCAGTAGAAGGCCGGCACCGGGACGCCCCATGACCTTTGGCGCGAGATGCACCAGTCGGGCCGCGACTCGAGCATGCCGAGCATGCGTTTGCGGCCCCAGTCGGGGATCCAGCGGACTCTTTTGGCCTCCTCAATGGCCGCCTCGCGGAGTGTCGGACCGGTGCCGTCCATGGGTTTGTCGACGGCGATGAACCACTGCTCGGTGGCCCGGAAGATGACCGGCGTTTTGGACCGCCAGCAGTGCGGGTAGGAGTGGACCTGGCTGCCCTGGTGGAACATCAGTCCGAGTTCGCCCAGTCGCCGGCAGATCATGGGGTCGGCGTCGAAGACGAACAAGCCGCGCAACCACTCGGGCACGGTGTCGTCGAAGCGGGCCTCCTCGTCCACGGGCGAGTAAGGCTCCAGGCCGTTTCGCAGGCCGACGACGTAGTCTTCCTGGCCGTGGCCCGGGGCGGTGTGGACCAGGCCCGTGCCGTCTTCTAGCGTAACGTACTCGCTTTCGACGACCAGGCCCCGGCGGTCGATGAAGGGGTGATTGTAATGCTTGCCGACCAGGTCGCGGCCCTTGATCTGGGCGACCACTTCCCAGTTGTCGATGCCGCCGAGAGCCATCACTTTCTTGACCAGCTCCGCGGCGATCAGCGACACCTGGGACTCGCCGCCGAACTCGTAGCGGATCGCCTGGTAGGTAAAGGTCGGGTCGACCATGAGGCCGAGGTTGGCCGGCAGGGTCCAGGGGGTGGTGGTCCAGATCATCAGGTGCAGCGGCTCGCCGGGTTTGCGACCGGGCACCAGGGGCTCGAGGTCGCCGGAAGCCGGGAAGTTGACGTAGATGCTGGGCCCTTCGATGTCTTTGTATTCCAGCTCGGCCTCGGCCAGGGCGGTTTTGCAGCCATAGGACCAGTGGATGGGCTTCCTCTGGCGGTAGATGAGCCCCCGTTCGACGAAACGGGCGAAGCACTCGATGACGCCGGTCTCGTAGGCGTGGGTCATGGTCAGGTAGGGGTGGTCGAAATCGCCGAAGACGCCCAGCCGCTGGAACTCGGCGGACTGCGTCTTGACCCACTTGCGGGCGTACTTCCGGCACTGGCGGCGGATCTCCTGTCGGGTGAGATCGGCCGCGTCGTCGCCCTGCGACTGCAGGAAGGTCTGCTCGATGGGCAGCCCGTGGCAATCCCACCCGGGGACGTACGGCGAGCGGTAGCCGGCCATCGAGCGGTACTTGACGACGATGTCCTTGAGAACTTTGTTGACGAGGTGCCCCATGTGGATGTCGCCGTTGGCGTAGGGCGGTCCGTCGTGGAGGAAGTATCGTCCTCGCGGGGCGGGCTGGTCTGCGATCCGGCGGTAGATGTCATGCTTCTTCCAAAGTTTTTGCCGCTCGGGTTCGCGTTGGACCAGGTTGGCTTTCATGGCCAGGCCGGTCTTGGGGAGGTTGAGTGTTTTCTTGTACGATTTCTTGTCGGCCATGATATTTCTTTCGTATTAACTACTGTCGGGCGAGCCGGGTTTCGGCGTCGTCTGCCGGCAGGATCGTTCCACCGGAAGAAAGAACCCCGATCGTCACACAAGAGACTGCCGGGGCAGGTGAACGTGAGCGAAATTGGTAGGGCGCCCCGTGCTATGGCTGCACGATGATGCCCGCGCGCAGGATCGTCGCGGCGCCAGGCAGCCCAAGGCATATGATTTGGCTGCAACCGTTCGAACCCATGCGCAACAGTCCTCCTGACGGGCGTTGGAGCCGCGGTGGGCGACCCGACGCTGCTTCAGAAACCGGATTTTATGACTCCGTAAGCGGTCGGTCAAGGGAAAACGCGCCGCTTCGGGACGATGGGGTGCAGGTCACGTTTGTAGGTGGATTTTTCATGCGACGGGGTGGCCTGGGCTGCTTGCCAGCCCATGTCGTGGAATCACGGAACATGCGTCGCCAGCGAC
>JAACEH010000151.1 GCA_011682595.1 Anaerolineaceae bacterium | reverse complement strand
AACGAGAACCGGCCTTCGTGCGAAGTCCGGAAAATTTCCAGGTGAAGCAAGTCTTGCAGCGTGGTCACAAGAGGCCCACGGCCTCTGGCGAACTGGCAAAAAAGCGTTCGCTGACTTAATCGGCCAGGTTTTCCCGCATCGTGCCGAACCGAGCGCCGGGGGCTTATCCTCCCTTGCGCTATCGGCCGTTTTACGCTCTGCGGCTCTTGGCACATTGCAGCAGTCGGGACTTCCCGCCCTGCGGGCCGGAATCCCCGAGAACACCTGGCGGGCGCCCGAGTCAGGACCCGCCACTGCGGCCTGCTTCACCTTTCAAAGATCTCTCTGCCAATGAAGTATAAGCCAGTTCTGCGGCAAGTCAAATTCCAGCGACGCCATTTGTCGAAAAACTTCGCGACCCGCCTCCGACCGCCGGTGGAACCACCCGCGACGTGCTACCGGACCGGGGCGCACGCGGTTGAAATTGACGACAATTCTGGTAACCTGAACCGGTCCGCTGCTGGTGAAATGTTGTCGCGGGCCGAGAGCGGCGGCGCGGCCTGGAATCAGACGAGCCGACCGTCCTATGACGTTGTCTCAAGCGCGGATGTCCCGTAGAATTTCTTGGGTAGTTCAGACCGCTTCGCGCAAGGCCAAGGTGGAGGAAGACAGCCATGAGCAGACAGCACCGTGGCATGTTGCCGCCGGCTGCGGGACTGGCGGTGCTCCTGCTGGCCTTCGTCGCGGCACGCGGCGAGACGGTCGAAACCGACGTCCTGTCGGTCGAGGTCCCGAGTGGAGTCGAAGTCGCCGCCGGCGGCACTGCCCGGTTCGATCTGGCCATTGCGATCAAGCCCGAGTTCCACATCATGGCCAACCGCGGGCCTCGGGAATACATCCCCACCGTGCTGACCATAAAGCCCCCCGCGGCGGGCCTGGCCCTCAAGGTCGACTACCCCCAAGGCAAGCCCTACACGCTGATCGAGGGCATGGACCCGATCCCCGTCTACAACGGCAAGGTGTCGCTCCGGGGCCGCCTCGGGGCCCCCGCCACGATGGCGACCGGCCCGACGACAGTAACGCTGAACCTCCAGTACCAGGCCTGCAGCGAACAGACCTGTTTCGCTCCCGTGCAATTGGCGATCCGTCTGCCGGTGACGGTCACTGCCGCTTCGGCGCCCGAGGAAACGCCCCCTGAGGACTCAGCCGAGACCTCGCCACAGTCGCCCGACGCCCCCATCATCAGGGAAACGGGGCAGGATGCACCAGCACTGGACAAGGCCCTGGACGAGGGGTTGCTCTGGCTGCTGCCGCTGGTGTTTATCGGCGGCCTGGCCCTGAACCTGACCCCCTGCGTCTTCCCGGTCATTCCGGTGACCATGGGCTTCTTCGTCTCCCAGGGCGAGCACCGCCTGGGCCGCACCTTGCCCCTGGCCCTGCTCTACGTGCTCGGCATGGCCGTGGTCTTCACTGTCCTGGGCAGCGCTGCGGCGCTGGCCGGAAGCCAGATTGGATTGGCCCTGCAAAGTCCCCTGGGCGTGGGCATCATCTGCATCATCCTCATCGCCCTGGCGGCAAGCCTGTTCGGGGCCTTCGAAATTCATGTGCCCACCGGGCTGCTGGGACGACTCCAGGGCAAGACGGGACTGCTGGGCGCACTGGCCATGGGCGCCGTCGTCGGACTCGTCGCGGCGCCATGCGTCGGCCCCTTCGTCGCCGCGCTGATCACTTTCGTCGGCCAGATGGGCAGTCGCCTGGCGGCCCGGGGCGTCGGCCCGCTGGGTCGCGCGGCGGCCGGCGGCGGACTGTTCTTCGTACTGTCCCTGGGCTTCGGCCTGCCCTACCTCGTGCTGGGCATATTCAGCGGCATGATCAACCGCGTGCCGCGCGGCGGCGGATGGCTCCTCTGGGTCCGGCGGCTGCTGGCCTTCCCGGTCCTGGGGCTGGTCATTTACTTTCTCCTGCCCTACCTCTGCGAGGCCGCCTACTGGACCCTGCTGGCCGCCCTGTCGCTGGCGGCCGCCGTCTACCTGGGCGTCGTCGAAGGCTGGACGCGCCGCCCGTGGAGCAGCAGGTTCGTCGTGGCCCGCCTTGCCGCGGCGATTGTCCTTACGGCCCTCGCCGTCGGCGTCTTCACCCTGCGGGCCATGCCCGCCCTGGGATGGGTCCAGTCCGGCCGCGGCTCGTCGATCCCCTGGGCCGAGTTTCAGGAAGGACAACTGGTCGACGCCCGGGCCGCCGGACAACCAGCGGTGGCCTACTTCACCGCCTCCTGGTGCGTCAACTGCCGAGCCATGGAACGAGGCGTGTTCCGCAGCAATGCCGCACGCCAGGCCAGCGCAGGCGTGCGGCTCGTCAAGATCGACATCTCAAAAACACCGACCGGCGACGGCGAGAAGGCGGCCCTCTACCGCAAGTTCGTCCGCGGCGGCCCCCCCGTCCTGGTCTTCTTCGACCGCCGGGGCAAGGCCACCGTTCATCGTGGCCTTATTGAGGCTGATGAGTTCGCCCGCCTGCTTCAGGAAATCAAAAAGTAAGGGCCCGGCAAGCCCTGCCCGCGGGATACGAAACACTAAGCCCGCGGCACTGCCGCGGGACACCAACAACACAACGTCATCCCCCTGCGGTGCAGGGGGCTTGTAAGGGCAACCACACGCTGTCAGTTGGAATTGCTCTCGGCCTCGCTGACCGCCTTGAGGTACTCTTCAATAAGTTGGCGGTAGCGCGGCGAGGTCCGGCCCTGGCGAGCCTCGAAGTTCTCGATCATCTCGTCGCTCTGGCCGACCGAACTCGTGGCCCCGCTGCCGACCGTGCCGCCGGTGTCGCCGGGGCCGGCTGAGGTGGTGATGGGGCGGTCGTCCGCTGGCGAGACGACCGTCTGCCGGGTTGACTTCGGACCGTCGACGAACTTCTCGAACCGGTCGTCGGCCTGCCAACCTGTAACAAAACGGCGAAGCTCCGTTTCGCTCCAACCGAGTTCCTTCAGCAACTTCGGATCGACCGTGCCGCGACGAAACTGCTTGGCCACCCGGCGAATCTGCGGCCCTACCGTCCGAAGAAGATCGCCGTCGGTCTGCGGCTCGTCCTTGCTGCGGCCGCTCTCATCGAACCGGGTCAGACGCTGCTTCGGCTGTTGGTCCGGACCGCGGCCGGACGGCTCCTGGCCGGGCGATTCCGCAGGCCCGTCACCCGGCGGCCGCTGGGACCCGCCGGCGTCGCCGGCGTCGCCGGCGCCGCTGGTGCCCCCATCGCCATTCGGCTTGTCGGACGGCTTGCCCTTGGGCTGCTGGCCGGTCCCCTCGGAAGGCTGGCCGCTGGCCGGCTGCCCGTCCCCGGGCCGTTGTCTGCTTTTCGGCCGGAGCTTATCGAGTGTGCGGCGAAAATTCTCCAACCCCTTTCGCTCCTGCGGCGTCAGGCCGGTTGTCTTCTGCCGGCTGGAACCGGTCCGGCCCTGGCCACCGGCGGTCTGCGGCTGGTCGGTCTGCGACTGGCCGCCGCCTCCGGCAGTCGGGGCCTCCTCGGGCGGCACGACCAGCACCCGCAGCGGCGGGCTCTGACCTTCCTGCGCCCCGCCGGGCAGGCGGTCCGTCGCCCTGACCCAGACCAGGGCCTGGTCGCCCCGGCCAAGGCCCATCTTCGACAACTCGACGGTGAAGCGGTCCTCGATCCGCAGCACTGCCTGGTCCGCCGGCACCCTCTGCAACTCGATGCTGCGGACCTTTCCGACCCCGCCGGGACGCACCCTCTGCCAGCGGGCGGTCAGCCGGTCCAGGCCGTAGTCGTCGCTCGCGCAGACCACCAGCGGCACGCCGCCGCCCTCGGCCACGCGAACTTCGCTGCCCGAGCGGTCGAGTTCGACTCCCGGCGCCTGGTCGGCCAGCGGCGTCACCTGGTACTCGATCGCGCTGGCGTTGTTGTACTTCAGCGACTTGTCGAGGAATCGCAGGTGATAACTGTCGGGTCCGGAGACGGTGAATTCGGCCCGCGCCCGGTGCGAGTTTCCGTTGGTCCGCATCGGCTGTCGGCGCCCGCCGTCGCCGAAGATCAGCTCCGGCCGTCGCGGCTCCTGGTTCATGCGGGCGATCACTTCAACGCGCGTGCCGACCAGGGCTTCGACGTGCCCGGAGTCGTGGGTCTGCGGCTGCAGGAGCGTGTAAGCCGGAAAGGTCAGGACCGTCTGCACGTCGGTAATGGCCGGCAATGGGCGGACCGCGATGGCGTAGGTCCGGCTCCGCGCGTCGCCGGCCTGCACGTTGAACTTCAGGTCCTGCAGCAGATTCTCGATCACGAATTCCCAGGTCCGCCGGTCCAGGGGGTTCATCGAGGCCAGGTCCTGATAGGTTCCGCCGCGGGTCATGCGCAGCTCGACCGATTCGGGCTCGCGGTCCGCCGTGACCACAACCACACGGACGTTCGTACCGGCCATGACGCTGGGCCCCTCGGGGTCGGTGCGAACCTGCACGATCCGCGTAGCCGTCGGGGCCACGGCGGTGCTGCCCAGGGCGCGGCTCATGCTGACGGTGAAACTCTTGCTGCTGGTCAGGGCGAAGACCAGCATCAGGGCCCCGGCCACCAGCAGGGCCACCACCGCAAAGCGCAGCGGCCGGCGGTTGACGGCCAACTCGACGTCGATGGCCGACAGGTCGCGGGCCGCCTTGGCCTCGATGGCGCCGCGGACATCCCGCGGCACCGTGTCGTCGCCGCGGACCTGAACAAAGGTCACCAGGGAATTGCGGAACAGGTCCTCGGCCTGCCGCTCGATGAGCCGCGCTGCGAACAGGTCGTTGACCCGTTTGATGGTCGGCCAGAGCAGGATGGCGGCCATCCCGAGAACCACGACCAGACCCAGGATTATCAGCAGCCAGATCCGTGTCGAGTGCTCGAGGTGGACCGATTGGTCGACGACGACCACCGCCAGCAGGTAGGCCAGCACAGTGGCCAGCAGCCCCAGCAGCCCCGTGACCAGGTCGTTGGTTTTCACCCGAGCCTTGGTCCGTTCCAAGGCGAGATTGATGAACCCGTCAGCTCGCATTCGTTGTCCGTTCCTCCGGTGCCGCACTTAGACGCTCGTGGGCCCGCGGCGGTTCCACGACATGATCGCGGGCACGGCCGCAGGGGCCTGGCACCCCTATATTCTAACGACCATCCGCCGCCAGGCAAATGGTTCCGCTTGAGACGGCCGGAAGCCGAGGTTAAGGATGTTTATCGGCATTTCAGCGGCGGACCGATGGCCTCAATCGCCGA
>JAACEH010000150.1 GCA_011682595.1 Anaerolineaceae bacterium | reverse complement strand
GTGCAGCTTGTCGGCATAGAGCCGCATGTTCCCGACAATCACCAGTGCCGCGTCCTCGGCGACCACCTGGCCGTCGACCTCCACCGCCAGGCGCGGCCAGATGTAGCTCCACCAGTTGCGGAGCGAGGGCAGGTAGTAATCGCGGCGGCGGATCGGACCGTGGCGATGCTCATGAACTTCGCGGGTCACCGTGGCGTCGAATCCCACGCCGCTCATGATCATGAAGGCCTGCCCGTTGGCGAAGGCAACGTCCATGGGACAGATGCGGCCGGCCTCCAGAATCTCGCGGACCACGACCGGATCGCCCGGAATGCCGATGGCCTTGCACAGCACGTTCTCGGTCCCCGCGGGCACCGGCAACATGGGCACGCTGCGGCCCACCAGTCCGTTGGCGATGGTGTTGTGCGTCCCGTCGCCGCCGACGCTGATCAGGGCGGCATAGGACTCGTCAATCCCGCGGGCGGCCTCGATGCCCTCTTCCCTGCTGCGGGGCTGGAGGTGGTCGACCCCGTGGCCGTGAGCGGTCAACTGCCGGGTGATCTGATCGGCCATCCGGGCCGCCCGCCCCGAGCCGGAAATCGGATTATGAAAGATGACGTAGCGGGCCACTGTCTGCCGGCTGCAACTTCCGCTGCAGCCCCTCCAATATGCAAGGTTCTCAAGCAACAAACAGCATGATTATAGCGTTTCGACAATGGCGAGGGTAGGTCGAAACAAGCCGATAGGCCCCCCGGCGGGGCATCCGGTGAATGTCCAGTGGTGACCCGCGGCGAGCTTAATCGCAATTTTAGAGCCGATGAATGGCCCATCCCGGCTGATTGACCGGGAGATGGTGGACCGGCCGAGTTGACCGGCCCCGCGGCGTGCCTAGAATTCCATGAGACAAGACGCCCGAGAAAAAGAAATTCTTACGGTGCTTTGAAGAACAATCTGGTTAGTTGGTTTATTGGTTAGGCGCCGGCGGTCGGCGCCAATCACCCGGCAGGTAATAGCGCGAGCCTGCCGGGGCTTTTTTTGGCTTTGCCGCCGGTCTTCTTCTTCACTGCGGGACCGTGCCGCCAATACTCCTGGCGGGGCCGGCCCGGTCGGGCGCGGCTATTCCTTCTTGGGTTTCTCGGTATCCTTGTTGGCCCCGGAGTTCGTGTCTTCTTTTTCCTTCTTGGCGGCCATATCCTTGAGTTCCTTGTCCAGTCGCTGGGCTTCGAGGCATTCCTTGTCGATCTTCAAGGCCTGCGAGGCGAGTTTCCGCCAACTCGTGATCGCGCCCAGGTTCTCCGACATGCGGAATCGCGTCTCGGCCACCAGCGTCATCGCGCAGGCCCGCTGAAGTTTCTTCTTGGCCTCGGCCGGGATGTTCTCCCGGATGATGTCGGGATGGGTCTTGAGGAACTTCTCAACCTCGCCCACCTTCCTGAACGAGGCGTCGAATTTCTTCTTGGCCTTGGCGAAGCGGTCCAATCGTTCCTTGGTGGTCAACTCGATCCAGCGGTCCTCCTTCTTTTGGCCCTCCTTGGCCGGCTTGGTGCGGTCCGGGATCTTGCCGCGGACCGCTTCCCTTGTGAGGGCCCCGGCCTCCAGGCCGAGTTTACGCGCTTCATCGAGCAGGCCGGCCATCTTCAGCCGATTGCGGTTGACGTGGTCGTCGTCCCTGCCCCGGCGGCGCTGTCCGGCCACCTGCGGCGCGGCAAGCCCCAGGGCAACAGCGGCGATAACCACGTAGCGGGCGATTCTTGCAGTGCGCATAGTAATCTCCTTACAGGCTGAAGCGATAGACCTGATGCGACTTGCTGACGATGCGTTCGCCGGAGGTGAACAACCATACAAACGTATGATACCCCGGTTTGTTGCAGGAATTCAAGGGCCAGCCTCTCCCGCCGGAGCACCTATTTGCGAAGCGCTCCCAGGCCCGCCGCCGCGCGAATCCGGCACGCGGCCTGCCACAGGACCGGGTCGCGGCCCAGGAACTTCGACAGCGAACCCGTTGAAACGCCCAGCGCATGGGCCGTGTCCGACAGCCGCCCATTGTCCGCAGTAAAGCGGTCGAGCACCCTCGCCGCCAGGAGCCAGAAGCCCTGCGACTTCGGTGACAGGTTCGGCCAGCGGGCCGATTCCAGCAGGGCGACTACCGTGGCCGGCAGCGCGGCGCGGTCAGCCGCCTCGGCGCGGACCTCCGTCGCCAGGGCCCGTCGCAGCCGCTTGATTGCCTTGGCCCGATTTTCATGTTGGCTGCGCCGCTCGGTCGCTGTTACGACGATGCCGGTCTTGCGGTGGCGGATGCGCAGGCCGGTCTCGACCTTGTTGCGGTGCTGGCCTCCGGGTCCGCTGCTGCGGAACCTCTCGACTTCGACCTGCCGCAACAGAACGTCGTCCGGCGCTTCGATCAGCGAGTCGCGGGCCTGGGCCGAAAGCGGCTTGCTCTGCAAAGGGGAGTCACTCCTTCAGGTGGACCACCGTCACGGCGATGCCGCCTTCGGTTTCGTTGCCCGGCCGGAACGACTCGACCAGCGGGTGGCCGCCCAGATAGTCCTGCACGGCCTTCATCAGGGCGCCGGTTCCGCGGCCGTGGATGACCGTCACCCGCTCATAGTCGGCCACAACGGCCTGGTCGAGAAAACGGTCCAGCCTCCCGACCGCCTCGACAACCCGCTGGCCGATCAGGTTCAGCTCAATTGCCGCCGCGCCCGAAGTTCGCGCGCTCGCCTGGCGGGGGGGCTGCTCCCGGCGACCCGAGGCGGCTTCCGGCTGCGACAGGTCCCCGACGCCGACCTCGACCGCCAGTCCGCGGATGTTGACCGTGACGCGATCCTTGCGGCGATTGATCGACTCGATCACGCCGTCGGTCCGCATCGTCTCGACGTAAACTCTCTGCCCCACGGCCAATTGCTGGAGCCTGGCCTTCGGTCGCGTCCGCTGGCGGGCGGTTCGCCCTGCCTTGGCCAGGCCGGCCCCTTTCTCGCGGACCTTCTCCCGCAGACGCTCAATCTCGCCCGTAGCGCCGTGCTGCCGCGCCCGGCGAACCACTTCCTGCATCTCGCGCTTGGTGTTGTCCACGATGCCCGACGCCTGGCGGTAGGCCTCCCGCAGCAGGGCCTTTCGCTCCTTCCTGGCCTCGGCCAGTTCCTGCCGCAACTGTTGCCGCTCGGCCTGGGCCGCCTGGCGCTCCCGCCGGGCCGTCTCCAGATCCTCACGCAACTTGCGGCGATCCTCGGTGATGCGGGCCAGCAGTTGCTCCAGGTTCAGGTGCTCGTCCGACAGGAAGGCCCTGGCTCGCTCGAGAACCTCCGCCGGCAGGCCGAGCCGCCCGGCGATGGCCAGGGCATGGCTGGCTCCGGGTTCGCCCTGCACCAGGCGGAAGGTCGGCTGCAACGTCTCGGTATCGAACTCCATGGCCGCGTTCTGCATGTGCGGCTGGTCGTGGCAGTAGATCTTCACTTCCCGCAGGTGGGTGGTCACGACGGCCGTGGCCTGCCGCTCAACCAGCGTCCGCAGGATCGCACAGGCCAGGGCCCCGCCTTCGGCCGGATCGGTCCCGCTGCCCAGCTCGTCCAGCAGGACAAGCGAGTTGGCCGTCGCCCGGCTGACCACGTTGATGATCTGCGACATGTGACTGGAGAACGTCGACAGCGACTGCTCGATCGATTGCTCGTCGCCGATGTCGACCAGCACGCGGTCGAAAATCGGCAGGCTGGCCCGCCGGGCCGGCAGGTGGAGACCCGCCTGGGCCATCAGGGCCAGCAGGCCGACGGTTTTCAGGGCCACGGTCTTGCCGCCGGTGTTGCTCCCGGTGACGGCCAGGGCCTTCAGATCGCTTTCGATCCGCAGCGACAGCGGCACCAGGTGCCCCCGCCCCCGGTGCCCTTCGCCCTCCAGGGCCGACTCGAGCACCGGGTGACGGGCCTCAACCAGTTCCAGGGCCGCACCCCGGGCGGCGATTGTCGGCGGGATCATGTGGCGCAGTTCGGCCAACCGGGCCGCCGCCCGGAGCATGTCGATCTGCACCAGAAGGTCGAACGAGCCCTGCAGGTCGTCGAGCCACGGCCGCAGGGTGCGGGTCAGGGCCAGCAGGATTCGCCGCACCTCGGATTCTTCCTCGGCGGCCAGGTTCTGAAGTTCGTTGCCCAGCTCGATGGTCGCCGCCGGTTCGACGTAAAAGGTCTGCCCGGTGTGCGAGCGGTCGTGCACCAGGCCGCCGACGGTGGTCCACTGGTTGGCCTTCAGTTGCAGGACCAGCCGCCCGCCGCGCTGGCTGGCCCGGTCGCCGGCCAGGGCGTCGCGAAACTCGGGCCGGCGAAGAATCGCCTGGAGCTTGCCCTCGATACGGTTTCGGGTGGTGCGTTTCTGGCGGCGAATCTGCCGCAGCTCCTCCGAGGCGTCGTCGTTGACCGTGCCGTCCTCGGCAATGGCTTTGGCCATGGCCCCGCGAAGTTCCGGCAGATCGACCAGCCCCTCGGCCATGGCCGCCACCAGCGGCGCGTCGGCGGCGTGTGTCTTGAAGAATCGCCGTGCGTTGGCGGCGCTTTCCAGCAGGGTCAGAACCTGCCGCAACTGGCGGCCGGTCAGGTAACTGTCCTGGATGTGTGCCCGGTGCAGGAACTGCGACGGATCGTCCATGACCAGGATAGAGAAGTCCTTGCCGGCCCGGGTCAGGACGACCAGTTCGCTGATCCGGTCGCGGCGGCGCACAATCGCTTGGCTGTCGGTCACCGGCACCAGCTCGCGCACAATCGTCGCCCGGGTCGCCTCCAGGGTGGCCCGGCTGACGACCATCTCCTGTATCTTGCGGAACTCCAGAAGTTCCAGTGCGTGAGCGTCCACAGTGGTCTCCGGTCTTGCCTGGGCATTGTATCGCGGCCGACCGGCCAGTCCAAGCGCCGTCCGCTGCGCTCGGGACTGGGGGGTGGGTGCACGTCAAGATTGTAGGTGGCCTTCAGGCGGCCAAGGGGCTTGGGTGGCCGGGTGCCGTGGCTACGGTGTGTGTAGCCACGTTCGCCAGGAGCGCCCCCTCGTGGTCACAGACACCGTGACCACGGCACCCGCTTGCCCCCCGGGGTGGCCATGCGTCGCTTGCGACGCATGTTCCGTGATTCCAGGACATGGGCTGACAAGCAGCCCATGCCACCCAAGCCACCCATCGCATGAAAAATCGTAGTTGGCGATCACACCGGGTCGATGCAGCGGCTGAGCATCCGCTGCTCGCCGCCGCACTTGACCAGCGAGGCGGTGTAGCGAACCAGGTTCGAGAGCAGCCGTCTGGCCACGGCGTTGGTCCGGGCCTGCTGGACCAGGCTCGCCTGGCAGGTCACCAGGTGGCCGCGACCGATGCGGATCACGTGGATGAGCGACCCCTGCCGGTAAATCTCCGGGCCGGTCCACATGTGGGCGCACAGCGAGCCGGCCAGGGTAGTGCCCCCCGCGGCCAGAACGTCGTCGGTATTGTTGCTCGGGTTGGCCCGGCCGGCCAGGGCGTCGGCGAACTCGTAGTCCATCAGCCCCCCCGAGCTGGGCAGGCCGTCCCAGATCGGCGACGGCCGCATGTAGATCATGTTCCGCATCGGCACCTGCATGCGGATGAGCTTGGGGAACAGTTCGTCGTAGAGCATCGGCGTCTGGGCCTCCAGCAACAGGGCGGCCCCGCCGAGCGTGATGATTCGCCGCAACTGCCGGTTGTACTCGCTGATCAACCCCAGGTGATGACTCGGCCGCGGAAGATAGACGCAGGGCACGTTCTTGTGGCGATAGTTGTTGCTGCCCTTATCGACCTGGCCGATGCCCAGGGACTTCAGCACCGGCAGCAGTTCGTCGTCTATGTCGAACATGCCGACCCGCTCGCACGGCGCCGCGGCCGGCTCGATGACCGAGAAACGAATCCAGTTGCTCGACAGCAGCTTCGACCCGCAGCGCAGTTCAGCCTCGACGACCGGCCTTCGACGGCGCGGAGATCGTCGTGTCCAGCACCTCCTGCACCCAGCCGCGCGAGCGCACCGTGCCGCGCTCGGTCATTACCGTACGGCCGGTTTCGTGACGGACGGTCAGCTTCCACTTGTAGTTTACTGCGACCGCGTCCTCGTTGACGATCCGCAGGTTCAGTCCGATCACGTCACCGGGTTCGGCGACCCTCGTGCTGACGTGCGGCACAATCAGCGGCGTCCGGCAAGCCGCCCCCATGTCCTTCAGCCAGGGGCGGGGGTTGCGCCAGATGTCGGTCGCTCCGAAGAGTTCGCCCGAAGCGTCGGCCAACTGGGTGAAGACCCAGCCCGAGTTTCGCGGGTTGGCCCGCATGGCCGAGACGATGGCCCGGGCGTTCTCGCAGTGGACGTTCTGGGACGCCCGGATGAACTTGTCGACCGATCCGAAGATCTGCGACAGGCGAGTCTTCTTAAACTCGCTCTTGAGCGACTCGTAGTAATTCCTGTGCTGGACATAGTCCTCCAGTCCCCGCCGCCGGTCGCCCGGCGAATACCGAGCCAGCACCTTCTTGTAGTCCGGCGGATTCTCGAAGGCCCCGAACTCGGAGATGAACAAGGCCGGCACGTTGGTCGGATTGCGGCCCGGCTTGCGGCCCCTGGCGCCCGAGATGCAGAAGTTCACCCCGTCGTGTTTGAACCTTTTGCCGCCGCCATGTGCCCGGTACATCTCCAGGCTGCTGACCGGCAGCGGAATCGCGCAGTAGGCGTGCAGGTCTATCAGGTGGGTCGGCTTGTCGCTGAAGGGCAGGTAGGCGGTGACGGTGTTTTCGGTGTGGAGGCCGCCGACCAGGTTGCCGCCGGAGTTGTTGATGCAGATGCGCGTCGGGTCGAGCTTGCGGCACTCGCCGGCCACGGCGCTTTCGAACTTGGCCAACTCTTGCGGCGTGAAGGTGCGGTAGTGCGTGGCCTCGTTGAGCATGCCCCACATGACGACGCTGGGCCGGTTGCGGTCGCGAAGCACCAGTTCGCGGACCTCCCGCCGACAGCGCTCGATGGTGTGCTCGGTGTTCTCGATCCAGCCGATGGGCGGCTCCTCGAGCAGCAGGATGCCCACCTCGTCGGCCAGGTCGAGTTGAATCGGCGGCGGCTTCAGATGGGCCCGGATGAAGTTCATGCCGTTTTTCTTCAGCAGCATCAGTTCCTTGCGGGCCTCGGCCTTGGAGGCCGGGAAGACGATGTGCCGCGGGTAAACGCCCTGCTGCAGGAAGCCGCGCAGAGCGATCCGCTTGCCGTTGAGTTTGAAGACGCCGTCCTGGGCGGTGAAAAATCGAATGCCGCAAGTGACCGACAGCGAGTCACATTGGCAGGACTTGCAGCCGACGCTCACCGTCGTCGTGTAAAGGAACGGATCGTCCGGCGACCAGAGCCGGGGACGTCGCACCTTGGCCGTGAAGCTGAAGGTGTTGCGACCCTTCTTCAGCCGCACCGTCTCGCGGATGCTGAGGCCGGTGGGCTCGTCGCCGGATTTCGCCGCCATGTCGATGGCCAGGTCGTACGGCCCGGCCTTGCAGCGGTTGATGACGGTCAGGTCGAACTTCACGGTCTTCAGGTCCGCCTGCGGTTGGACGAAAACGTCGTCGACGTAGACGCGGGCCGTAGCGATGATCTCGACCGGCTGCCAGATGCCGCCGAAGTTGAAGTACCACCCGGCCTTCCAGGTCGGGATGTCCGACTGGCTCAACGGCGCCCCGCTGCGGAAGCCCTGGATCTTCCTCTTGCGCGGCGGGTCGATCACGCGGACGACCAACTCGTTCTCGGCGCCGAGCTTCGCGGTGTCGGTAATGTCGAACTCGAACGGCGTGTAGCCGCCCTCATGTTCGCCGATTCGCTTGCCGTTGAGGAAGACTTCGGCGAAGTAGTTGACCGCCCCGAATTTCAGACGCAGCAATCGGCCCTTGAGGCCGGCCGGCAGACTGAACCGCCGGCGATAGAAGCCCTGGCCGTCGTAGAACGGCCGCACCTCTTCCCACACGCCGGGCACGTCGACTTTGTGAGTCTTGCGGCGTTTCCTGAAGCAGTCGGCCTTCAGTTTCTCGTTGTCGTCGAAGATGACTTCCCAGGTTCCGTTCAGCGAAATCGTTTTGCGAACCACGTGGCTAACCTCCTTGCAGGGACAGACGAGCGAACCAACCCGCTTGCATCGGCGGCGGGCAAGGCGTATTATCCGAATTCATCCCGGCCGGTCAAGTGAACTTACCCGGCCGGCAGGCAAACAGACACGCGACATGAACCAGCCCGATAGCCCGACATCCTCTTCCTGGCCGCCGGCCGCCCGCTCTGGCAACGCCTGCTCAGCGGCGGCCTGATCGTCAAGTTCCTGCTCACCCTCGGCCTGGTCTGGTTCACCCAGTTGACCAGTTGCGGAAACAAGCTCGATCCGCCCAGGCCGCTGCGGGCGGCCGAGGAACTCACCCGCAATAATGGCCGGTTTGTCATTTTTCTGGCAGCCCTGCTGGTCCTCTGCGTCGTGATCGTTTTTCTCGGGAAGCGCCGACGCCATGTCCTGGCCGCGGGGGCATTCTCGCTGCTGCGAATCAACTATGTCATGTTCTTCGCCTCATTGGTTCTGTTCCTGATTGCTGCAGGCATTGGGCCGGGAACGGTCCGATTTGAGAAAGGCATGTTCCTGGGGCTGCTGACTTTGGGCTGTCTCGTTCTGATTGAGCTGGTCCGCGGGCCGCGGATCGTTCTGCAATTGGCCCGATATCTGCGAGAGCATCCCTTGTGGCCAAGAAGGAACCGCTGGTTGCTGCCGATTGCGGTCCTGAATCTCGCCGTCGCTGGTGCGGCAGTGATAGGGTCGGTGCTGTTGATCATCGAAAGTGGCTGTGTCGAAGGACTGCTCGATACTTCGAGCAGTTTCGACGTGCCGGCCATCCTGGCCTTCTTTCTCTGGTGCATCGTCCAGGCGGTGATCCTGGCCTGGGTCGCTTGGGGACTCTGGGAGCGGCAGACCTGGGCCTGCTGGACGCACCTGTACTGCGGCCTGCCTTTGATTGTGTGGCTCACGGGGATGGGCGTTGCCGAGTGGCCCGATGTCTGGCTCACTGTCTGGTATGTGCCGGCCCTGGTGGCCGCCATCACCTGGTGGCTTTACGGATTCATCGCCGGTTACCGGCTCTCGGCTCACTGGTTGCAGCGCGGACGGTGCTGGCAGTGCGGCCGGATCAGGTGGATGCGGGCGGCCCGCTGCGACGTGTGCGGTGAAAGGTACCGGCTCTTCAAGGACCGCGCCGCCGCCCCGGCCTGTCTGGCCTGCGGACATGAGCATCAGGACGCCATGCCGGTTTGCAGGACATGCCGCACAGCCAAAACGTAGGGATCCACACCTGGGTCTTTACGGCGTTGATCGAGGTGCCGTAGAACGCCTTGATCCGCAGGTGCTGCTTGATCCACTTGAAGAACAGTTCCACCTGCCAGCGGCTCTTGTACAGTTCC
>JAACEH010000149.1 GCA_011682595.1 Anaerolineaceae bacterium | reverse complement strand
GACTTCGAGGGCCAGGTCTACGGCCAGGAGGTGGGCCTGCAGTTCTGCGAGCGGATACGCGACCAGAAGACTTTTGCCGACGCCCAGGCCCTTTCCGGGCAGATCGGCCGCGACTGCCGGGAGGTCCGCCGGGTGCTGGCTTCGGGCTGCTGACCGGTGGCGGCCGGCCAGGCCACGGGACGGTGGAAGAGTAGGGGATAGACTTTTTGGGGCGGGACCGTATAATGCTTTGCGACCGTGGCCGCCGCTGAGGCGCCAGCGGGTAATGAGGCCGGCGGCAATCGCCGCCAGGAGAAAGTTATGCGAGAAAAAGTGCAAGCCGTGATAGACGAGATTCGGCCTTACCTCCAGGCCGACGGTGGCGACATCGAGTTGGTTGACGTTGAGGAAGGCGGCATCGTCAAGGTCCGTTTGCGCGGGGCCTGCGCCGGGTGTCCGGGCGCCAAGATGACGCTGCAGATGGGTGTGGAGCGGAAGCTCAAGGAGGTTATTCCCGAGGTGACGCAGGTGGTTGGCGTTGATTGAGTAGCGGTGGCGAATGTTTGTTTGAAGATTGTAAGAGAAAGGAGATTTTCGTGGCATACGTAATTAGCGATGAGTGTGTAAGCTGTGGGACGTGTGAGCCGGAGTGCCCGGTTGAGGCCATCAGTCAGGGGTCGGAGATCTACGTGATCGACGCCGAGAAGTGCACCGATTGCGGTGCTTGTGCCGAAGTCTGCCCGGTCGAGTGCATCAAGGCGGCCGAGTAGTTTTCCTTACAGAGTAAGAGCATCATCAGGGCCCGCCGAGGAACGTCGGGCCCGGACTTTTGCGCGGTGTGCGCGCCCGGCCGGCGGCAAGGGGTGAAAAGCAATGGCCGCAAGGTCCGGCCGGTGGTATGATCAACGAACAAGTCCCGATTTACGGGCCCGGCCAGAGGAGGAGTTGATGCCCTACGATAACGCCTGGAAGATGATCGGCCAGGCCCGGCGAATCCTGATGACGACGCACGTCAAACCGGACGGTGACGGATTGGGGTCCCTGGCGGCGCTCGGTGAGCATTTGCGGCGGGAAGGCAAACTGGTGCGCATCGTTTTGCCGACCGCGGCCGGGAAAAAGTACGCCTGTGTTCCCGGGTTCGACGGATTCGAAGTGCTGGGCAGCGACGTCCTTGCCGAAGAACTCGGCGGCATGTGGGATCTGCTGGTGGTGATTGATACCTGCACGTGGGAGCAGCTCGACGGATTGGGCGACCTGATCCGACGGCACCAGGGCCGCGTGCTGGTGATCGACCATCACCTGACGCGCGACGAGTTGCAGCACCGGGGGTTGATTGACGAGAAGGCGGCGGCGGCGGGCCAGATTGTCATGAAGCTCCTGGAGACCCACGGGGCGGCCATCACGGCGACCATGGCCACGTCGCTCTATGTCTCCCTGGTCAGCGACACGGGCTGGTTCCGTTTTCCGAACGTGACGGCGGAAGTCATGCAAATCGGTGGGCGACTGATGGAACTCGGGGCATCGCCGCCGCGGATTTTCGAGCAATTGCACCAGAGCGAGTCACTGGCCAAGATCCGCCTGATGCGCGAGGCCCTGTCGACGTTGACGGTCTGCGAGGAGGGCCGGGTGGCCTACTTCTGGCTGTCGCGCGAGATGTTCGCTCGCTCCGGGGCGGCGCCGACCGACACCGAGAACATCATAGACGAATCCCAGAAGGTGGCCGGTGTGATCGTGGGGCTGCTTTTCGTTGAGGACGACAAGGGCACGATTCGCGTCAGCCTGAGGTCGAAGCGCGACGTTGACGTGGGTCGCCTGGCTGCCGGGTTTGGCGGCGGCGGCCACGCCCGGGCTGCCGGTTGCCGGCTGCAGATGCCGCCGGTCGAGGCCCGGCAGGCGGTCCTGGCGGCTGTCCACCAGGCCCTGAGTCGTGAACCAGCCGCGGAAGCATGAGGAGAAGATCGGCGCCGTAGCCGTTACAAGCACCCTGCACCGCAGGGGGACCTTTGCGCTGCTGGTGTCCCACGGCAGTGCCGTGGGCTTGTCATGAGAGTGCCAAGGCCACGTGCAACTGCAAACCTCCGCTGTAGGGTTCGGCCGACAAGGCTCTCGACAAAGTAGTTGCGGCGTGCTAAGTTGTTGGTGGTGAAGACAATGGGAATTCCTGCAATCGGCCGGTCGGCGCCGGACTTTGCAGTCGTCGATCAGGACGGCGAGCCGGTCCGTCTGCGCGACTTACTGGGCGAGGGGCTGCTGGTGCTGGTTTTCTATCGCGGCCACTGGTGTCCGTTGTGTCGCCGCCAGATGACGAAACTGCAGGGCAACTTGGGCCGCATCGGCCGGCGCGGCGCCCGGTTGGTGGCCTTGTCGATCGACCAGCCGAAGCTCAGCCGCCGCTTGGCCGACGAACTCGGCCTGGAGTTCACCCTGCTGTGCAATCCGGACAGTTCGGTCATCGACGATTACGGCATTCGCAACCGCCTGCTCGGTGTGCAGAGCGGCATACCGCATCCCTCGGTGTTCATCATCGACGGCCGGGGAATTGTTCGTTTCCGAGAGGTTCGCCACAACTATCGCCGCCGCACGACGGCTCACCGGATACTGAAAGAGTTGGACAAGATTGCGGGGCCAATGGGAGCAACAGTCAAGGCATGAGATTTCAGCAGCACGTACAGCGCATTATTAATGAGATTCAGAGCGTCCTGGTTCGCGTAGATCGAGCGACGGTTGACCGGGTGGTCGATCAGCTCATGAGGGCCGACCGCATCTACCTGGCCGGCGGCGGTCGGTCGGGGCTGATGGGCCGGAGCTTTGCCATGCGACTGATGCAGTTGGGCCTGCACACCTACGTCGTCGGCGAGACGACGACGCCGGCCATTCGCGAGACCGATTGCCTGGTGGTCTGCAGCGCCAGCGGGCAGACGCAGGTCACGGTGCTGGTCAGCCGCGCCGCCAGAGAAATCGGGGCCCACGTGATCGCCATGACGGCCGATCCCGACTCGCCCATAGCGAAGTCGGCCGACACGGTCCTGGTGCTGGACGCGCCGCACAAGAAGGGGCCGAAGGTCGGCGTGCCGTCGGCTCAGTATGCGGGGTCGCTCTTCGAGCAGAGCCTGCTGATCCTGACCGACGCGATCGCCTTCGAGGTCGGGGCACAGCTTGGCCGCTCGCCCGAAGACATGCGGCAACGCCACGCCAACCTGGAGTAGCTCCCCTGTTTCGTAACCCTCATGTCCTGGCGACTGTCGCCTGGCCGACCCGGGAGGGGCGGATGGGTTTTTCGTGCTTTGTCGGTGAGCGGCAAGGTGTTTTTTTTGAAAACAGTAATATCCGGGGTGCAATTCCAGCGTGTCGGCGGCCGCGGACCGCTCGCAAGACCGAAGCGTTTGGACTAAGGAGGCAGGACTGGTATGGAGATGGTGAAGATCGGCGATGTCAGCTTTTCGCGGTTCATCCTGGGTGGCAACCCCTTCAGCGGATTCAGCCACCAGACCCCGGACATCGACCTGAAGATGAGACGGTTCTTTACGACGGCCCGGATCAAGGAGACATTCCACGAGGCCGAGCGGTTGGGCGTCAATACGGTGATTGCCCGGGCCGACCAGCACATCATGCGCGTGCTGATGGAGTACTGGGACGAGGGCGGCAAGCTGCAGTGGCTCGCCCAGACCTGTCCGGAACTTGGGGCGACCTCGAACGCTTCGCGGAATGCGATCAGTGGCGGGGCGGCGGGCTGCCACATTCACGGCGGCGTGACCGACCACCTGCTGGCCGAGGGCCGGTTGGGCGAGGTGCAGGCCGACATCGATGAGCTGCGCCAGGGGGGGCTGTTGGCGGGCATGGCCGGTCACAACCCGGCGGTGTTCGAGTGGGCCGACCAGCACCTGGACGTCGACTACTACATGTGCTGCCACTACAACCCGACCGTCCGCGACAAGAACCCCGAGCACGTCCACGGGGCCGATGAGAAGTTTCGCGAGGAGGACCGCCGGCGGATGCTTGCGGTGATCGCCGGGCTGTCGCGTCCGGTCATTCACTACAAGGTTCTGGCCGCCGGTCGGAACGACCCCGCCGAGGCCTTTGCCGTGACGGCCCGGGCCATGCGCGACAACGATGTGGCCTGCGTGGGTATTTACGGTCAGGAGATGCCCGACCAACTGGCCCGGGACGTGGAACTGTTCAACCAGAGCCTCGAGGCCGAGCGGGCCGCGAAATAGGGGCGACCAATTTCAGTGTAGGGGCACCCCTACTTCACGGGTGACCGCAAGGGTCGCTTCTGTGCGAGCACGGACGCGCCGCACCCCTTCAGAGCCCAACGGCCGACCAGGCTAATCTCTTCCCGAAATCCACTTCCCGGAAAACACTTCAACCGCCGGACCGGTCATCAGGAGGTGATCGTCCTCGGCCCACTGAAGCTCCAGGTCGCCGCCGGGCAGGTGGACCAGAAGCCGCCGCTCGGTCCTTCCGGTCAGCACGCCGGCCACGCAGACGGCACAGGCTCCCGTGCCGCAGGCCAGGGTGATGCCGCTGCCGCGCTCCCAGGTTCGCATGGTCACCTGGCCGGGCGAATCGACCTGGACAAAGTGGGCGTTGACCCGGGCCGGGAACAGTTCGTGGTTCTCGATTCTCGGGCCGATCCGCCCCAGGTCGATCGCCGCCACGTCGTCGGTGTAAAAAACCGCATGGGGGTTGCCCATGCTGAGGCAGGTCATCTCGAGCCTCTGGCCGTCGACCTCGATCGGCTGATTGACCACCTTTTCGCCGGACAGGGCGACGGGAATCTCCCCGGCCCGCAGCCGCGGCCGGCCCATGTCCACACGGACCCGCTCGATGAGGCCGTCGCTGTCGGGAAAGAGCGTCAGGGACAGCATCCCGGCCGCGGTTTCCACCGACAGGGGATTCTTGTGGACGAGGGCGTGGTCCCAGGCGTACTTGGCCACGCAGCGGGCGGCGTTGCCGCACATCTCGGCCTCGGAGCCGTCGGCGTTGAACATCCGCATCCGCAGGTCGGCCACGTCGCTGGGCAGGATCAGCACCAGCCCGTCGCCGCCGATGCCGAAATGGCGGTCGCTGACCCGCCGGGCCAGGTCCTGGGGATTGCCGACCTGCTCCTGGAAGCAGTTGACGTAGACGTAATCGTTTCCCGCCCCGTGCATCTTCGTGAATCGCATGGCAGGAGTTCCTTTCGCGCCGGGCAAACGAGCAATGTGGAATTATAACACACCCTCCCAGCGGGGCGGCCGGTTTTTTTGGCCTCGGGCCGTCCGGGTGGCCGATAGTACCAATGTTCGCCGCCGGCGGGCGAAGGGGCTTTGT
>JAACEH010000148.1 GCA_011682595.1 Anaerolineaceae bacterium | reverse complement strand
TCGATCCGGGCCAGATGTTCTTCCAGTTGCTTGCGGTCCCAGAACGCAGTTCCGTAAATCCGCTGCAACATCGGCCGCTCCTGGTCGCCCCGCCAATATGCCCCGGCGACGTGGGTCAGCTTGAAGACCCCGGCCCGGGAAGTGTCCGGCAGGTGCGGCCCCCGGCAGAGGTCCAGAAAATCGCCGTTGCTGTAGATGCTGACCCTCTCGGCCTGCGGCTTACCGTCGCGGCCGGAGGCCAGATCGTCGATCATCTCGACCTTGTAGTCCTGCCCCTGTTCGGCCATCAGGCGTCGAGCATCGCCAATCGGCAGTTCCTTGCGCTCGAAGGTCAGCTTCTCCTTGACGATGCTCCGCATCTGGTCCTCGATTCGCGGCAGGTCCTGGTCGGTCAGCCGCGTCGGCAGATCGAAGTCGTAGTAGAAACCGTTCTCGATGGACGGACCGATGGCGAACTTCACGTTGTCGTAAAGCCGGCCGACGGCCTGGGCCATGATATGAGCAGTTGAGTGACGGAGTACGTCCAGGGCGGCGTCGCTTTTCGCGGTCAGGATCTCAAGGGTCGGTTGGCCCTGCTCGGGCACGACAACCGACAGATCGACCGGTTCTCCATCCAGCCTGGCAGCGACGGCTGCTTTAGCCAGGCCTGGACCTATCTGAGCGGCGACATCCGCGACGCTCGATCCGGAAGCAACTTCCAGGACCGTCCCGTCGGGAAGTCTGATTTGTGCCATAATTCGGCTGTTCGGCCTCCAGAAAACTCCCTTGATACAAGAATGCAAACAACCGGCAGGCCTCCTGTGGCCCTCCACAAGGCACCATGATACCCCAAGGTGATGACAAGTCAAGGCCAAAGGCGGCCACTGGGCATCTGAGGGGTGCGGCCGGTCATGAGTGGCAGTTGTCTTCAGAGCCCGCTTCAGCGGGCTTACCCGGTGGCCCAAGGCCAGGGCCACCTGCTTGACCAGCGGCGCCAAGGCGTCCTTGGAGGCGCAGTAGGCCGGATGGTTCGGGAACCCTTTGTAGGCAGCGATCGAACCGTTGACCACGATCGTGCCGCCGCCGCGCTTTTGAAGCGCCGGGATGCCCGCCCGCCTGTAACACACCGTAGCAGGCTTCAGAACCGCGAATAAAAAAGGGATGACAGCCAGTCGGCCGTCATCCCTTCTCTTTGCCTGCCCGATCAAGCTCCCGGGGGGAAAAATCCCGACCGGCCGCCCTTTCGGTCTTTCCGGACGACCCGCATCGCCCGCTACGGAATCGTGCAGACCACCTTGACCTTCCGCTTCTTATTCTTATTTTTAAGCCCGCCGACCGGCACCTCGACCAGGTCGCCCTTGATCGGTTGCCCGTCAACGGTGATGCCCGTCTTCTTGCCGCGCTTGATGGTGATGTGGAACTCCGTGCCGCGGAACGGGCGGACGTAGCTGCAACCCTTTCGCCATTTGGACGGCAGCAGCGGCCGCAGGTGGAAGCCCTCGAGCGTCCGACGGAAGCCCAGCAGTCGGTCAACACAGTTCAGGAAGTTCCAGGCCACCGTACCGGTGCGCCACGAGTCGTCCGAGACGTGGTGCTTCATCCTCAGCGCACTCGGCCCCACGTAGCCGCTGACTTGCACGTAAGGCTCGCTCTTGTCCTCGTCCGGCAGGATACGCATGAAGGTGTCGAAGGCCTTGTCGGCCCGGCCGGCCTCGAAGTCGGCCGCCACCTTGAAGCCCCCGGCGTGGCAATAGACGTTGCCGTTGGTGAAGAATCCCGGCGGCGTGCCGGTAAGCTGGCCGATGCCGGGATTGTACTTGGTGAACGGCGGCCAGTTGTGCACCGGCCCGACCGGCGTATCGACGATGGGCTCGATCTTCCTGGCGATCTTCTCATACTTCTTGGCGTCGATGACGCCGCTCAAGATGGCCCAGGACTGCGGGTTGATGAAATACTTGCCCTCTTTGGCTTTGGAGGTCCCGATCCGCAGGCCGTCGTCGTTGATCGAGTAGATGAAGTGGTCGCCGTCCCAGCCGTGCCTGAGAATGTTTTTCTTCAATTCCTTGTACCGCTTGGCGCACTTGGCGACCAGGGCTTTCTCGCCTTTCCAGGCGGCGATCTTGCCGACCAGTTTCAGCACCCTGGCCAAGGCGAAGCTCATCCAGATGCCCTCGCCCCGGCCCTTGACGCCGACCTTGTCCATCAGGTCGTTCCAGTCGCCGAAGTGCACCAGGCTCAGGCCGCGCTGGCCGCGGTCGTTCCACAGGAACTCCATGGCCTGCAGGTTGTGCTCCCAGATGGTGCCCCGGCCCTTGTCGGAGTACTCGACCACCTGGTCCAGAATCGACAGGTCGCCGGTCTCGCATATCAGGGCGTCGGTGGCGTGGCTGATCCAGGACGGCGAGTCGGCGTAGTGCTTGTCGGCCGCGGAGATGTCCATGCTGGCCACGCGGAAAGCCCGCGGGCAGAAGCCGTCGCTGCGCTGGTTGCGCAGGGCCTTGATGAGCATCTCCAGGGCCCGCTGGGGGTTGATGATGCTGGTTGATGATGCTCATGCCGGCCGAGTCCTGGCAGGTGTCGCGATAGCCCTTGAAGTAGAACCGCGCCCAGTCGGCCATCAGGTACAGCTCGTGTTTGAGCCAGACCGTGAACAAGCGGTTGAAATCGTCGTCGGTCGTGCCGATCTTCAGGCCGCCCAGCCGCCTGAGGTTCTCCTTCTTGATGGCCTCCAGTTCGGCGTCGATCTTCCCGGAGTCGGCGAAGGCCCGCTTCATCTTGTTGGCTTCCACCTGGTCGATGACCACGCCGAGAACGAAGTTGATCCGCTTGGACTTCCCGGCGGCCAGGCGCATGTTCTGCTGCACGGCCCCGACCAGGTACTCGGCGCTGGCCACGCTGTTGCCGAGTTTGCCCTGCTCGACTCGCTCCGGACGGGAGTAGTTGCGGTACTTGCCGAGGAAGTGGTCCTTCGAGACGTCCCAGCGGTTGATCTTGACGTCGCTGTACATGAAGGCCCGGTACTTCTCCTCGACCACGGTGTGCGTGCGGTTGCGGAAGAACAGGTAGTTCTGCTTGGGCACGAAGAAGGCGTCCAGTCCGCCGACGTACCCGTAGGGCATGTTGACGCCGTCGAGCATGACCTTGGCCACGGTAAAGAGGGAGATGTTCCGCTTCCCTTTTCCTTTTCCTTTTCTTTTCCTTTAGATTCGTTGGTCACGGTGACCGTCCAGAGTTCGCCCGCGTACTTCCGCGGCACGAACATGCGGAACTCGACGCGGATGCCGTTCTTCAGGGTACTCAGGACGGTATAGCCCAGCCCGTGGCGGCACTCGAACTCGTCGTGCTCGGTGAAGCAGGGCAGAAAGCCCGCGCTCCAGAACTCTCCCGTGTCGTTGTCGCGAATGTAGAGCCACCGCGGGTCTTCGCGCATGTCCTGTTTGCCGAACAGGTTGGTCACTACGCCCTCTTCGTTCTGGTAGAGCGAACTGCCGTTCATGCTCTGCCCCGCGCTGGCCAGGTAGGTCGGGTTCCAGAAGAAGTTGAACCAGTCGCGCGGGGTATGCGGCGTCGTGATCACATACTCCAGGCCGTCGGCACTGTAATGGCCGTACTTGCCCATCAATAGTCTCCTGACTGTCGGTCATTCCTTCTATTGCCCAATCGCCGCTCGCCCGCCGTCGGGCAAGACCTCCCTTTTGCGATTGCAGCAACTCCTGCGAAGAGCAACTTGTACTTCCAGGTGCGGCAATTGTCAATAGGGGGAGGAAAAAGAACGCTTCGCTCGGATGCTGTCGGCGCGAAACGCCGTCTTCAGCCCTTGCGGCCGCCCGCACAAAATAACCGGGCTGAGGTGTAGACCCAGGTCGGGTCGATCTCCCGGTCGTCCGCTGCGGTCCAACAATACCATTTGTAACTGTTCTCATCCCCGTAGATGGGCGAAGCCGGACAGGTGAACACCTCGGCGCTGGCTCCGTAGCTCTTGAGTTCCTCGACCACATAATTACGCTCCGAGGAGGGATACTCGATGACCCCCATGTGGTTGGAGCCCGACATCGGCGGCAGGTAGCCGTAATTATTGGCCCCGTACTCGGCCAGGATTTTCTGGCACTTGTACAGGTTGGTCTGGCAGTGCACCTTGACAATGCGCTCCTCGACCGCCGGCCAGGTCAGAACCAAAATGGCCGCCAGGATCATGATCACGCTGATGACAATCAGCAGTTCGACCAGGGTGAATCCGCACCTGCCTTCTGCCGAACCAAACCGGCCAGCCATGCCGATTTCTCTCACAGATCCCTGTTCGCGCCACGGCGGGGCCCGGCGCCGCGCGGGGCCGGCCGGACACCGTCGCGGCGTCTAACCAACTAACAAACTAATACTCCTCCACCTCGCTACCCAGCCAGAACCACCGAAAGTCGCTTGACGTCGAAGTGGTTGCATAGCCTTGTTTTTCAAGCTCCGGCCACTCTTTGTAGATCACATAACCGCCGAAAAACAGGGTGTTGCAGGATGAATTAAACAGCCCTTCGTCCGCCCCCGGACCGCCGCCGTGCCACCAGCCGGACTTTAACTCTTCGTTGCGATAGTGCAGCAGGTCGGCGACAATCGGCAGATTGTCCTCGCCGGCGGTGTCCTTGCGGATTGGCCTGCGGCCGTCGCTGAGCCAGTGGGCCGGGTTGCCGCCCCAGCGGCCGCCGCGGTTGATGAAGAAGAAGTACCCGAAGTCCACCCGGGCGTAATTGTAACTGTTCCAGTCGCTGCGCAGGTTCTGCGGCTCTTCCCAGGACTTGATCTGCCAGTATTCGTAGTCGCCGTAGTGCGGGTGGAAGGGACAGAAGAACACATCCGGCGAGGCGCCCATGTCCTTCAGTTGGGCCACGTCGCTCATGGCCTCCCAGGGAGTCACCTCCGGAATCCGCCCGTCGTCGTACTTGTAGGTGTGCGAAATGTTGGTGCCCCAATAACCGTCAAACGGCGGGAACCAGCCGTCGTTGGCGGCGGCGTACGTCATCAGGATGCCGTGAATCGCCCGCAGGTTGTTCTGGCACTTGGTGATGTTCAGTTCTTCCTGAAACCGCGGAAACACGAGACCGATCATGGCGATCAGGATGACGATGATCGAGATCACGATCAGCAGTTCAACCAGGGTGAATCCCCGGCGACGACCAGCTAAACTACGTTCAACATTCATCGAAACCTCCTTGGCAGCTCCTGCTCCCCAGACGGTCTTCCGTGTCTTCAGGATTCGCTCCCCGCATCTCCGCGGGAATGATCCGCGATCTTTTTTCTGCCCGTGTCAGCCCGGCCGTCTCCCGGACCTCAGCAACCGGCGTCATTGCTCCTGTCGCGGCGCCCAGCCGGCATATGCCCTTCGCGAAAAAGAAGGGGTCGGATGGAACGGCAAGGGAGCGGGCTCCTCCTGGGACTTGGCCAACAACTCCTCCCAGCTGTACCACTGCACGGCCCCGTTCAGAAAGACCGTGTATCCGCCGCCGCCCGGGGTGTCCGGGTATTCATCTCTGTCCCGCCAGTGGTAGAAGCCTCGCCAGGTGAGGCCAGACCACCAAGTGCTGCCCGGGTCGTAGTTCATCTCGTCGGATACCAGCGGCAGGTCGCCCGGGGAGTCGATGCGGTTGGCCTTCTTGCGGGCGTTCGGCAACAGCCAGGGGTACCACTGCCAGTTGCTCGGCAACCAGGGATAGTAGCCAATGTACATCACGTAACCGGCCGTCCAAGTGTACTTGCGCGGGTCTTCCCAGCCCTTGTTCACATAATAATCCGGATCTCCGTAGCTCGTCCATGCCGGACACGTGAAAATGTCGGCCGATGCCCCGTACTCCTTCAACTCCAAAACGACGCAATTGGGCCGATTCTCGCTACTTGAACCAAGGCCATAAAAAGTGCTCCAGCCATTGGTGCCCGAGCCGGTCACCGGCGGCAGATACCCCGAGTTGTTGGCCCCGTACTCTATGAAGATCTTCTGGGCCTTGCTCAGATTGGTCTGGCAGTGCAACCTGACGATCCGCTCTTTGATATCCGGCCAGCTCTTGACCATGATCGCCGCCAGGATCAGGATCACCGCCATCACAATCAGCAGTTCCACGATAGTGAATCCGCCGCCTCGACCGCACCTGCCTTCCGGCCTTCCGGCCTTCGTAGCCGAAGCCACTTCGGCGGAGCAGGCTCGCAGCCGAAGCTGCTTCGGCGGAGCAGGCTCGCGGGCCGAAACCGCTGCGGCAGGCCCAGGCCTGCGATGAGAGTCTCCAGCCGAATAATCGTTCGTTCGCATTTCCGCTATCTCCAAAGTCACTGCAGCCCACAAAGTCTCAGGCCCGGCCCTTCGGGCACTCTGATGTTCGCCGGCCTGCTGTCTTGACATAGTATAGCCTCATGGCACGACAAAGCCAGGGTGTCAGTACTCGTCCGTCTCATGACCCAGCCAGAACCACCACAAGTCAAAGGACGTTGTTCCCATGTTCAGGGCGGCCCCCTTGCTCGTCAAGGTCGCCCCACTCCTTCAGCACCACGTAGCCGCCTCTGAACAATGTGTGGCAACTCGAGTTCATCAGCCCCTCGGTGTTGCCGAAACGCGCCCCGCCGCCATGATGCCACCCGTAGGCCCGCCCATCGGCGCGAATGCGGAGCACGTCGGCCACCAGCGGCGTGTCGAGAGTCGCGGTTCAGCGTTGTCGGCGACTGCCGCCCGTCGCTGAACCGGGCCGGCACCGGACCGCTCGCCGAGTTTTGACGGCGGTTGATCAGCATCGTGTCGCCGAAACTCAGCGTTCTCGAACAGCCCGGCCCGGCCTGCCCGAATCAATCGGCGGTCGGCTTTACGCAGATTCTCTGCTCTCCCTCTATTACCAATATAGCCCCTGACGGGCTGAATTTCCAATCCTTTTCCGGACCCCAACGCCCTCTAACTGGACCGCAGGGAACGTCTTGCGCCTCTTCTGGACGCACATGGGACAACTCGCAGTGCACTGGCCGCCTGATTGGCGCACGCTGACAGGCCCCAGGAAGGCCTACGGGCGACAAGGACGGCTGATTTGACTCAATTACCAAGTGTCCGGCCCGTGGCGCGACGCCTGGTCGCCCCCTCAGACCTGCTCGCGCGAAGCGACTTCGGCTGGGCAGTCCCGTTGGTCCACCAGGTGCAGAGAGGCCAGGTAGTCACGCCTCTGGTCGTCCGCGATGCCCAGGTTCTGCATGGCCATCACCACCGCGGCCTGCAGCGCCCGCTCGCCCGCCGCCGGCTCTTGTTGCTTGAGCTTTTGGGCCGTCAGAGGCCACAGCCCGCGGTCCGAGCAGAGCAGACCGAAACGGTAGTGCGATCTCAATTGCCGGCCCGAGACAATTGCAGCTCGCTCCAGGGCCTGCCGGGCCTCGGACGGACGGTTCATCTGCCAGTAGCCAAGTGCCAGCCGCGTCAGGGCCTCGGCGTAGGTGGGATTGATCTCAACCGCCGCCCGGTAGTGCTCCATGGCTTCGGCCGTGCGGCCAAAGCTCGACAGCAGAAGTCCGAAGTAGTATCGCAAATCGGCAAACCTGGGATGCTCCTGGACGGCCCGGCGGTGCATCGCGATTTGCCGCCGCATCTGAAGGTCGTGATCGAGTCCCGCCGGTGCGGCCCTGTCCGTGACCCGGTCGGCGCCCTCGGTGCTCTCCGCCAAGCGGTTGCCGCCCGCGTCCAGGCGGGACAGTGGCGTTTCGCTGCCTTGGCTTTTCAGCGCCGCCATCAGCCCGAGTTGCGACAGGCGGGCGTAGATCTCTTCGCTGCTGGGGGCGATTCGCCTGGCCAATTCCAGTGTCTCGGCACTCTGGTCGTGGTGGCCCGCCCGCTCCTGGGCCAGGGCCAGACCGGCATAGGCCAGAACATATCCCTCGTTAACCGAAATCGCCCGCTGGAACGTCGCCGCCGCCGCCTCGTCCGCGGACTGCTCCGTCAACAGCAACCCCTTAAAAACGAGGGCCTCAAGGTATCTCGGGTTGACCGTCAGCGCCGCCTCTACACACTCGGCCGCTTCGTCAAGGTGGCCCAGCCGGGCGCAAACCCTGGCCGCCTGCAGTTGCACGTCCGCAAACTCCGGGTGCTTCCGCAATACCGTCCGCAACTCATCGAGCGCTTCGCCAAACCGGCCTTCGTCTTCCAACCGCGCAGCCAGGTCGTTGCGGGCTTCCCAGTTGTCCGGCTCCAGAAGAATCGCCTCTTCGTAGGCCCGGATAGCCGCCTCATTGTCCCCGAGCAAGGTCAGCACACTGGCCAGTTCCATCCGCACGGCGAATTCCTCGGGCCGGGCCTCGACCAGCCACCGCAACATCTCCCGGGCACGCTGGTAGTCCTCAGTCACCAAATAGATCGCAGCCAGACGCTCGGTCGCCTCGCACGCGCTGCGGCCGCCCAGACGCGCCGCCGCGTCGTAACACTCGATGGCCCGCTCGATGCGGCCGCAACGTTCGGCCAGTTGGCCGGAGAAAAACCATATGCGACCGTCGTCCAGCACCTCCAGCA
>JAACEH010000147.1 GCA_011682595.1 Anaerolineaceae bacterium | reverse complement strand
CGCTGACCGGCCATGTAGAGAGGACGGGTCTGAAAGTAGTCGGTGGGCTTGCCGGCGGCGCCCAGGTGGTAGATGTCCTCGTCGGCCTCGTCTTCGAGAACATCAATGACGTCGTCGACGGTCACCAGACCGACCAGGCGATTCATCTGGTCGACCACGGGCATGGCCAGCCAGTTGTACTTCTTGATCTCCTGGGCCACGGTTTCCTGGTCGTCTTCGGCCCGCACGCTGACCACGTCGCGGGTCATCAGGTCACCAATGGGCCGCTGTGGCCGGGCCAGGATAAGGGTCTTCAGGGAAACCACGCCTTTGAGTCGTCGCTCGGCGTCGGTCACGTAGATGTAGTAGATTGTTTCGGCGTCGGGAGCGACGGTCCTCAGGCGCTCGAGCGCCTGGCCGGCGGTAATGTCTTCCGGCAACGTCGCGTAGTCGGTGGTCATTACCGCCCCGACGGTGTCCTCGGGATAGGAGACCAGGCGGCGAATGTCGGCCCGCTCGGCGTGGGCCAGCAGGGGAAGCAGCTCCTGCTGGACCTCTTCGGGCAAGGCCTGGACCAGGTCGGCCCGGTCGTCGGGCGACATTTCCTCCAGCAGCCGGGCCATCGGCCGGCGACCCTGGTCCTCGACCAGATCGACCTGCAGGGGCATCTCGAAATGGCTGAAAACGTCGGCCTGGAAGTGGATGTCCAGCGACGGCAGGATGCGGACAATCTCTTCGGGCTCCAGGCCGCTGAGCAGTTCGGCCGCAGCGGCCGGATGCAGGCCCTCGAGCACGGTCCTGATGGTGGTCAGGTCGCCGCTGCCGAGTAGTTCGCGGAGTTCGGGTACGAGAAGTGCCTTGACCATGACCGCTCCCTTTCGTCGCCTGTGGACCGTCGCGATTGCCGGACTAAGCGGACGAAAAGGCTCGCCGGAGTCAGGCGCCGGCGATCGGATCGCCAAGCACGCAACGGGCCGCACGGGTCCGTCCAGCCCGGGCTGCCCGGGCTGCAGCAAGTCGCCCAGGTCCAGGGTCGTCTGTTGATCTGTCGCGGTGTTCCACGCTGGTGCTGCCAACGTCTTCCATAGTTCTCCTGCTCCCATCGTCGGACCGCAGCCGTTCGAGAAATCCGGACCACGGCGGAACGAGCCAGCGTGTGATTTTAGTGAATGCCGCCGATTCTGCAAGCTGATTCTGGCCTTGCCGCCGGGCGCCACGGTCTGGCGGGTGCCGTGGTCACGGTGTCTGTGACCACGAGAGGGCGCACCTGGCGAACGTGGCTACACACACCGTAGCCACGGCACCCGGCTTCGCCCATACGGCTTCACAGAGTAGCATTCGCCCATGGCCTCACCTACGCCAGACCATGGCGCCCCGCTACCTGCAAACGTGACCTGCACCCGCCCCGGGGTGCCGCTCAGGCCTTGCCGGCCGGTTCGGCGTTTGCGACCAGGCGGCCGTCGCAGGAAGAGCCCTGGCCGGCGGTGCAGCCGAAACAGTGCGGGCCGGTGCGAATGCGACGTTGTGCGACGGCGGCATCGACGCTGCGGATGTCGCCGGCCGCCCGGTCGGTCGGCGGCAGGTCAAGGACCTGGTTGAAATCGCAGTCAAAAACGGCGCCGTCCCAGCGGACACTCAACTGGCGACGGCACATCAGCCCCTGGAGCGTGTCGGCGTTGAAGTTGCTGCCCAGCATCGCCTCGTACTCTTCCAGGCCGCCCTCTCGCCGCAGCCGCTCGGCGAAGCGGCCCAGCGGCATGTTGGCGATGGTCAGCAGGTGGGTGAACTCTACGCCCCAGCGGTCGGTGAGTTGGCGATGGTAATCGGCCTCGAGCCCCTGCTGGTCGGGCGGCAAGGCCGGGCCAACCGGATTGTAGACCAGGTCGAGCACCAGATCCGCCTGGCGGCCGTAGCCCAGGTCGTTCAGCCGCCGCAGGGCCGCGACGCTCTTGTCGTAAACTCCGCCGCCGCGCTGGGCGTCCACATTCTCCTGAAGGTAACAGGGCATCGAGGCGATGACCCGCGCCCCCGCGTCACGCAGAAACTCGGGCGCGCCCTCCTGGCCCGGCTCGAAGAAAACCGTCAGGTTCGTTCGCACCGAAACCTCGCAACCCATCCGGCGACACTCGGTCACCAGGTGGCGGAAACCTTCGTGCAGCTCCGGCGCGCCGCCGGTGATGTCGATCGCGCTGACGCCGAGCCGCCGGACGGCGCCGATCACCGCTTCCAGCGTCCCGGGGCTCATGCACTCGCTGCGATCGGGCGAAGCCGAGACGTGGCAGTGGCGGCATTGCTGGTTGCACTGCCACCCGAGATTGACCTGCAGCCGGTCGATCGAATCGGCACAAAGGTCGCGGCCTGTCGTCTCGCGGACTTTCACTGCAAATGAATTCATCACCTTCTCCATGGCATCTGTGGCGCTGTGGTTGCTCATTGTCAGTAAGATCAGTAAGATCAGTAAGTGTACGGTGAATCATGCATTGAGGCAATGGTCAAACGTGGGTTTGCACCGCAGGCGGGCGACAGTGTAGAATCAGGCGAGAGGTGAGCCGACTGCCATGAAGAAAGAAGCCGACAATTTCCACAGGTCGCCTCGGGTGCTGATCGTCGGCCCCGGTTCCATCGGTACGACCCTGGCCGTCCGTCTGGCCAACGGGGGGGCCGAGGTGACGGTGCTCGATCATCGTCCGGACCGCGCCGAACGCATTCGGGGCGAAGGGCTGTCGCTGGGGACGGATGAAGGCCTGTTGCAGGCCGCCGTCGCGGCGGTGACCTCGGCGGCCGGACTCGATGCGCTCGACCTGGCGATTCTCTGCGTGAAGTGCCCTGCCCTGGAACAGGCGGGCCGGCGCCTGGCCGAGTTGCCGCAGGCGACGACTGTCGTGACCATCCAGAATGGCCTGGGCGTCGTCGAGTCTTTGAAGCGCGGCCTCGGGGCGGCGGCCCGGGAACACACGCTCGTCGCGGCGGTGACCTACCAGGCGGCCAACCGCGATGCCGGTGGCCTGGTGCACCAGGTGGCCAATCTGCCCACGCTGCTGGACGGTTCGCCCGGCCTCCGGCCCAAGGCGGAAGCCGCCGCGGCGCTGCTGGACTCGGCTGCTTTGCCGGCCAGGGTTGAGGCGGACCTGCGGCCGGCCTTGTGGCGGAAACTGGTGGTCAACGTGGCCATCAACCCCCTGACGGCCCTGGCCGGCGTGCGAAACGGCGAGCTTGCCCGCCGCGAGGACCTCCGTGAACAGATGCTGACCTTGGCCCGCGAGGTGGCGGCGGTGGCCCGGGCCGAAGGCCTCGCCCTTGGCGATGCCGAGGCCGAGCAGGTGGCCCTGGAGGCGGCGACGGCGACGGGTGAAAACATTTCCAGCATGCGGCAGGACGTCGAGGCGGGCCGGGCGACCGAGATCGAGTTTCTCACTCATCCGCTGCTTCGCCTGGCCGAACAGCACGGCATGGCCCTGCCGCTGACGGCCGAGGTGGCGGCCCGGATTCGCGCCCTGTGACCAGGGGCGGTCGCCCTAGGTTCGGATGCTTTCCATGGCGATAATGGCAACCGGCGTGAAGATGAAGACCGGCAGGTAGGCGGCCAGGGCGGGATGAATGTACCCTGACTGGCCGAACTCGGTGGCGGCATACTCGATGCCGAGGACGAAGACGAACAGGACGATGCAGATGACGATCGAGACGAAATAGCTTTTGCCCTCCTGGCCGACCACGAAAGGCAGCCCCAGCAGAAGCAGGACAATGTTGAGAATGGGCTTGGAGAAGTGTTTGTGCATGGCCACCGCAGCGACTTTAGAGTCGACGGCCGAGGGCTCGTCGAGCAGTTCTCTGGTGCCGACAAACGACAGGTAGCGGAAGAAGTCGGCACTGCGTCGCCGTGTCAGGGCGACCGGGTCGATGTCGGTTTCGTACTCGAAGACGCGCTGTCCCTGTTCCTTGTCTATCTCCGGCGGTGGATCGCCGTGCTTGCTCCGCTGTCGGGCCTTGAACTTTCGCCCGCCGTAGGTGAGCCGGCCGGGCTTGCCGTTGCGGTCGTACTCCCGCGTGTAGAGCCGCCAGCCGCCGATCTTGCCGATCTTCGGGTCGTACTCGGCGCGGTCGGCATAGATGAAGAACTGGTGCTCATTCTTCGCGTTTCTGAGGACAATGGTGATCGGCACACGGACACGCCGTCCGCCCGGGGCGTTCTCGATCCCGGCGACCATGGCCTTTTCTTTGGGGACGTAGGCCGGGGCATAGATCAGGGAGTTGCTACTGTCCTCAATGTAACGAACGATGAATTCTTTGTCCGGGGAACCGAACGACCGTTCGCCCGTAAGCTGGTCGATGCACCGCGGGATGATGAATTCCTGGTTGACCAGGTAGACAAGCGAAAAGATGAAGCCGCAGACAACAATCGGCCAGAGCAGCCGGTAGACACTGACCCCCGAAGCCTTGAAGGCGACCAGTTCGTTTGTCTTGTTCAGCCGGGCCAGGGCGAAGGCGGCCCCGACCAGAACCGCCGCCCCGCAGAGCCACTGGAAATACTCCAGCGTCCGGTAGAAGTAATAACTGCAGATATGCTTCAGCACTGCCCAGGCGCCGATCTGTTCCTGGCCGGCTTCGACCTTGAGAAACTCGTCCAGGTTGATGACCATGTCGACCATGATGGCCAGGGAGACCATGGCCACGAAGACCACGACGACGGAGAACAGGAACCCCTTCAGAATATATCGGTCGCAAAGTTTCATCTGACTTCCGTTTCGCGAGGCCTTTCTGCTAGCGGCGCAACAATCGAGGGATCAGGATCGCGTCGGCGATCAGCAGCACGATGTTCCCCGACCAGATGACCCAGACCAGCCCGTGCATGTTTTTGGGCTGCTTCTCGACCATCTGCACGCCAACCAGGATGGCGAAGATAGCCAGCAGCCCCGGTCCCATGCTGACGGAAAAAGCGGTCAGAATGTGCCCGTGGCGGAACATGGTTCCCAGCACAGCCCCCAGGCCGACCAGCAGAACACAACTGACGATGGACGCATAGCGAGAATGCTCCTCGGCCAGGCTGGCGGCTTTCAACTTCATGGCCACCTTGTCCAGGGCAACCGGCCCGGCGCCCTGCTCGACGCCCCGCAGATATTCGAACGTCGTTTCGGGTTCTCGGTAACAGCGGTGCAAGTCCATGAGCGTCATTTCCCGGGGCCCTTTCGTGCGCACGGCGTTCAGCGGCCGAACGAAGCTGTAGTCGCCGAGAAAGGTGCGCGCCCCACCGGGGTTGGAGGCGTGCACGCCGAACAGTTGCACCAGGACGCGGCCCCGGTCGGTCACGGTGGCGTCCCAACTGTCGGCGGCAATCTCCTCCTCGCGGCGGCG
>JAACEH010000003.1 GCA_011682595.1 Anaerolineaceae bacterium | reverse complement strand
ACCACCCCAACCACCCCAACCGACGACACCACGACGACCATCATCCCCCGCATGTACACCATTCGCAAGGGCGACACCCTGTTTGCCCTGGCTCGCCGATTCTACAGCGACGAGCGAAAGTGGCGCGACATCTGGAACGCCAATCGCGACAAGATTCCGAACAAGGATGTGCTGCTCATCGGTGCGGAGATCGTCCTGCCGTAGCGCTTCGGTGCCGGAAACTACAGTTTCTCAGCATCTGCCAAAGCGGCCCTCCGCCCCTCTGCGGACGGCCGCTTTCTTTTCCGTTTGTCACCCAGTCGCCCAAGCGACAGGTTGACCGCCCGGAATTTGCTTGTTACTCTGCAGCCATCGAAGCCGCGTGGCAGGATAGCGCATCAACCATAGGGTCACGGCATGCCGTGGCCGCGATAGCCGATTAACGTTCGACGGGCACGGCAAGCCGTGACCCTATGTCACTGCTGTGGGACTCAACAGGAAGACCCGAAGCGCGGGCTGGATGAGACAATGAAATAGAAGGACGGGTTATTGGCGCTTCGCATCGATGACAAGGTCCAGTTCGTCAAGGGGGTCGGCCCGGCCCGGGCCCAGATGTTTCGCCGTCTGGGCGTGGAGACGGTGCGCGACCTGCTCTACCTGTTTCCTCGCGACTACGAAGAGCCGGGCAACGTCCGCACGATCGCCGAGCTGGTCAGCGGCCAGAAGCAAGCCATCGTCGCCCAGTGCCTGGAGGTCCGCCTGGCCCGCTGGCGGCACGTCGAGGCGGCCTTCGCCGACGACAGCGGCAGCATCAAGGCCGTCTGGTTCAATGCCGCGTTTCTTCGCGACCAGATCCACCCGGGCCGAACTTACCGCCTGAGCGGCCGGGTGGTCCTCTACCGCCGCCACCTGCAGATGCAGCACCCTAGTTTCAAGGAACTCTCCGAGAACGGACAGACGGACGAGCCACCGCTGCTGGTCACCTACCCGGCGACCGAGGGCCTGCAGAGCCGCTCCATCGCCCGGGTGGTCGCGGCGGCCCTTGAGCAGTGCCTGGGCGAGGTGCCGGAATTGTTCTCGCCGGCCCACCTGAAGCAATTGGCCATGCCCAGCGCTCGGGCGGCCGTCCGCCAGCTGCACCGCCCCACGAGCACCAAAGCCATAGCCAAGGCCCGGCGGCGAATGGTCTTCGAGGAGTTCTTCCTCATGGAACTGGCCGTCGCCATGCGCCGCCGAAATGCCAAGCGGCACCACGACGCGCCGGCCATCGAGGTCAGCGAAAAGATAGACCGCCACATCCGCCGCCGTTTCCCGTTCGAACTGACCGACGCCCAGAACCGCGCGGTGGCCGACATCGTGACCGACATCTCACAGCAGGCGCCGATGACGCGGCTGCTGCAGGGCGACGTCGGCAGCGGCAAAACGGTGGTCGCTCTCTACGGCATTCTGGCCGCGGTGGCGGCCGGCTACCAGGCCACCATCATGACGCCGACCGAGATCCTGACCGAGCAGCATTTCCGGAGCGTCGAACGCTTCCTGGTCGGCTCGCGAGTGCGGTGGCTGTTGCTGACCGGCTCACTGACCGCGAACCGGCGGAAGAAGGCCCTGGCCCGAATTCGCGAGGGCCAGGCCGACATCGTGGTCGGAACCCAGGCCCTGATTCAGCAGGACGTGACCTTCGAGAAGCTGGGCTTCGTGGTCGTCGACGAGCAGCACAAGTTCGGCGTCTTGCAACGTGCCGAGTCGCGCTGGCGAAATGCCGATAGCGAGCGGCCCATGCGGCCACACTATCTGGTCATGACGGCGACGCCGATTCCGCGCACGCTGGCCCTGACCGTCTTCGGCGACCTGGACATCAGCGTCATCGACCAGCTGCCGCCCGGGCGGCAGCCCATCGAGACCTGCCGGGTCCGCCCCAAGCAGGTTGAGCAAATGTACGAGCGGATGCGCCGCGAGATTCGCTCGGGCCGGCAGGCCTATGTCGTCTGCCCGCTGGTCGAAGAAAGCGACAAGCAGGACCTCAAGGCGGCCACCGAGGAAGCGGCCCGGCTGCAAAGGGACGTCTTCGGCGAGTTTCGCGTGGCCTTGCTGCACGGCCGCATGAGCAGCCAGGAGAAGCAGCGGATCATGGAGGAGTTCCGGGCAGGCAAGAGCCAGATTCTGGTCTCAACAATCGTCATCGAGGTGGGCATCGACGTGGAGAACGCGACGCTCATGGTCATCGAGCACGCCGAACGGTTCGGGCTGGCCCAGCTTCATCAGCTTCGCGGCCGCATCGGTCGCGGTCGCCACAAGAGCACCTGCTTTCTGGTCGCCCGGCCGACCACGGAATTCGCCGAGCGGCGCATCGCCGTCATGACCGAGACCAGCGACGGGTTCCGCATCGCCGAGGAAGACCTGCGGCTGAGGGGACCCGGCGAGTTCTTCGGCACCCGCCAGAGCGGGCTGCCCGAACTGCGGATCGGCAACCTGATCGAGGACTATGATCTATTGCAGCTGGCCCGCCAGGAAGCAACCGACCTGGTGGCCAGTGACCCGGACCTGGAGGACCCGCACCATGGGCTGATCCGCCAGGCCCTGATGGCCACTTACGGCCGTACGATGGAACTGATCGAAGTGGGCTGAAGCCGTTGGTCGGCGGGGGTGCCACACCTTGACCCGCAGGGCAAGGCGTGGCGCGACGGTTGGCCTGAGGCACACTTTGCGTGGGTGCCACGGTCTGACCGAAGGTCAGGCCGTGATTATCTTCCGGCCGTTCGTCATGGCCTGGCTGCGCCAGACCATGGCACCCCGCTATCTACAAACTTGACGTGCACCCACCCAAGGCGGGGCGGGGGGGGGCGGTTGCGATTTGAAAAACAATGGTCAGCCCCTCGGTCCGCGGCTATAATCGGTTCCGGTGTGCCACAGGGCACGAGAGCGAGCATATCAGGGAAGGTTTTAAAGATGTTGGACGATGCGACAGGCCAGTTGAAATTCGATGCCCAGGGTCTGATTCCAGCCGTGGTGCAGGACGCCACCAGCGGCGAGTTGCTGATGGTCGCCTGGATGAACGCCGCGAGTCTGAAGTCGACGGTTGAAACGGGCAAGACTCATTTCTGGAGCCGCAGCCGCGGCAAATACTGGATGAAGGGCGAATCGAGCGGCCACACGCAGGCGGTGGTCTCGATCAGCACCGACTGCGACAAAGACGTGCTGCGAATCCGGGTCAACCAGACCGGCGGCGCCTGCCACACCGGGTATCGCAGTTGTTTCAGTTGGCATCTGCGCGATGGGCGGTGGGTCGAAGAAGGCGAGAAGCTTTTCGACCCCGATGAGGTCTACAAGAAGCAGTAGGCTGCCGGCCGGCGGATCCGCAGAGGCTGGCCCGGGGTAAGTGTCACGGCGACGACGGCAGGAGTCCACTGTGAGCCTATGAAAAGCAAAGGCGGCAAACCAGGAGGCCTGCAGGACGAGAGAGCGTCGCGTTTGCGACTGGCAACAGTGCTGGCCAGCCTGACGGCTTTCGGCGCCCTGGCCGGCGACTACGGTTTCCGGCCACACGGCCTGGCCGACCAGGCGCTCGTGGCCCTCCAAGTACTGGTCATTCTTTTTTTCATCAGCCATTCCATCCTGCGGTTCTGCTGGTCGCTCAACAGGCTGGGGCACCTGAGGGCAACCTGGTACGAGTTCGCCCTGATCGGCGTTTTCGTGCTGACGATTGTGGCCATTGTCTTTTCGGATATCGGCGACAAGATGCCATACGCGAAGGCCTCCTGCCAGGTCGCGGTGGTGCTGTTCCTGATTATTCGCGGCACCGAGCTGATGCGCGCCGTCTCGACCAGCCGCTTTCGTCCGGCACAGATTTTCGTCTCCAGCTTCCTGATCATGGTCATGCTCGGCACGGGGTTGTTGATGCTGCCCGAGGCGACCAGCCGACGGATCACGATCCAAGACGACAGCGGCTCGCGGACTGTCCGCGGCAACATCCTGGGCACCGATGGTCACAGGGCGGTGATCCAGTCCGGGCGGGGAAATGAACTGGTCCCGATCGACAAGGTCAGCGCCGCCAAGGCGCCGTCGGCCAGTTTCACGACGGCCCTGTTTACCGCCACCAGCGCCGTCTGCGTGACCGGGCTGATCGTTGAATCTACCGGCGGCTATTGGTCGCTCTTCGGCCAGACGGTCATCCTGGTGCTGATCCAACTGGGCGGCCTCGGCATCATGACCTTCGGGGCCCTTTTTGCAATCCTCTTGTGGCGAAGTCTCGGCTTCCGCGAAAACGCCGTGATGCACGACGTGGTCAGTCCGACGCAATCCATACGCATCGGCCGCATCCTGGTGTTCATCCTGTTCTCCACGGCGATTTTCGAAGCCTTCGGCGTCTGGTCTCTGTGGAGCCTGTGGGACGACGCCGGCATGACCACCTCGCAGCGGGCCTTCGCCAGTGTGTTCCACTCGGTCAGCGCTTTCTGCAACGCCGGTTTCTGCCTGTACGATACGAGCCTGCAACACTACCGCAACAGTTGGCAGGTCAACGGCGTCTTCCCCGCCCTGATCATTGCCGGCGGCCTCGGTTTCCTGGTCATCTACAACCTGGCCCGAATCGGGCGCTGCCACCTGCGCCGGCTGCTGACCCGCCTGCGAGGCGGACGGCCGCGGCCGGAACTGGATCGCCGCCGGCTGACCCTGCAGGCCAAGCTCGTTCTGCTGACGACCGTTACGCTGTTGGTTCTGGGCATCGTTCTGTTCGTCTTTTTCGAAACCCTGCCCAACATGCTCCACACCGACACGCCGGTCGCCGAAAGACCTTACATGTCGCAGACCGGCCTCTGGCACCGGATGAGCTATGCGTGGTTCCAGAGCGTGACGGCTCGGACGGCGGGCTTTAACACCGTGCCGACCGGCGAACTGACCGACAGCAGCAAGTTCCTGACCATTGTCCTGATGTTCATCGGGGCCAGCCCCGGCTCGACCGGCGGTGGCATCAAGACGGCCACCCTGGCCGTGGTGGTTTGCGGCATCTGGAGCCTGTTGCGCAACCGGGCCAAGACACAGGCTTTCCGCAGAACGATCCCGCAGAACATTTTCCTGAGAAGCCTGGTGATCATGACCCTCGGCGTGGCCGTGGTCACGCTGGCCACGATGGTTCTATCGGTGGCCCAGGCCGAACTCTCTTTTCTGGACGTGCTGTTCGAAACGACCAGCGCCTTCGGCACCGTGGGATTGAGCACCGGGGTGACAGGAGAGTTGAACCGCCTGGGCCGGCTGCTTATCATAGTGGTGATGTTCATCGGCCGCGTAGGCCCCCTGACTCTGTTTATCGCCCTGCCCCTCGGGGTGCGGGACGTCAAGTACGAGTACGCAACCGAAAACGTGGCCATCGGCTAACCAAGAAGAGGTGGGAAGATGAAACGTTTTGCGATTATAGGTCTCGGGCGGTTTGGACGTCGCCTGGCCTCGAGCCTGACCGAGCACGGGCACGAGGTCATTGCCATCGACATGCGGCAGCAGATGATCGAGGAGGTCCGCGACGAGGTGGCCCTGGCCGTACGGCTGGACGCCACGGACGCGGCCTCGCTGAAGTCCCAGGGCATCGAAAAGGTGGACGCGGCCATCGTGACCATCGGCGAGCAGTTCGAGGCCAACGCCCTGGCCACGGCCACGCTGAAAGAGCTCGGCATCCGCCTGGTCATCAGCCGGGCCAGCACGCCGATCCAGTCGAAGATTCTTCACCGCATCGGCGCCGACCAGGTCATCAGCCCCGAGGACGAGAGCGCCGTGCGGCTGGGGCGACAGCTGTCGAACCCGCACATCATGGAGTTCGTCGAACTCAGCGAAGGCCACAGCCTGATGCAGGTCAAGGCCCCGAAGCCGTTCCACAACAAGACACTCGCCCAGATCGACCTCCGCAAGAAGTACAAGGTCAACCTGGTGGCCATCAAGAAGCAGGTCAGCGCCGTCCGGGCACAGGGCGAAGAGACGGTCGAGGAACAGGTGATCGACGTTCCGATGGCCGACACGGTGATCAGGCCGGACGACATTCTCGTGCTGGTCGGAGCGACCGAGAACCTGGCCCGCCTGCCGCAGTGACCGGCCGGGGGCGATTCGCGCATAATAATCGGCCCCCGCCTCTATCGGCGAGGGCCGCATTGTTCCGTCCGTCACTTCCACCGGCTCAGCTCTTTTTCCCCCTCGGCGTTCTGGCATGGGACTGCAGCGGCTTCTCCTTGGGCTTGAACTGTTCCAGGCCCTGCTGCTCGATTTTCATGATCTTCCTGACCCGCCGCTCGTGCCGGCCGCCCTCGAACTCGGTGGCCATCCATATCTCCACCATGCGGCGCATCAACTCGTCGCCCAACAAGTCGGCGGCCAGACAGAGGATGTTGGCGTCGTTGTGCCGCCGGCTCATTTCGGCCGTCAACTCATCGTGGCACAAGGCGGCCCGGATGCCCTTGACCTTGTTGGCCGTCATGCACATGCCGATGCCCGACCCGCAGAGCAGTACGCCGCGCTCGGCCTCGTCTCCGGAAACGGCCAGGCAGACCGGCACCGCGAAGTCCGGGTAATCGGTCGAGTGGTCGCTGTGCGTTCCGTAGTCGGTAACGTCGTGACCCATTTGGGTCAGCACTTGTGTGATCGACTGTTTGGCATGAAACCCTCGATGATCGCTGCCGATTGCAATCTTCATGCGAAGCGTTCCTCCACGCGTCTTGTGATGGCCGCCTGAATCTGGGCGGCACATTTCTCGTACCGTTCGGGTCCGCCACCCAGGGGGTCCTGGATCTCCAGCCCCTCGGGATCAAGCAGAAACACCTTCTCCGAAGCATCGGGGGCCAGGTCCAGAACCGACTCGCGGTGCGACAAGGTCATGCAGAACACGGCGTCGGCTTCGCGAATTCTCTCGGCCGACAGCGGGCTGGTTCGATGTTCGTCCAGGTTGCCGCCGCGCTTTCGGGCCTCGGCCCGCGCCTCCTCGGAGGCATCGCGTCCCGGCGGAGCAAAAACCCCCGCGGAGATCACCTTGATGCCGTGCTCGGACTCCAGTTGGTCGATTTCGCAGCCCAGCCGCCGGGCCACTTCGACCTTGGCCAGGGCCTCGGCCATCGGGCTGCGACAACTGTTGCCCGTGCAGACAAACAGCAGGGTCATGCTCAGCAGCTTCTCCAGGTAGCGCTCGGAGAGCACTCCCTCGCGGAGCACCTTCCACTGGTCGCCGCGGACGCGGACGATGGTGCTCGGTGCGGAATATCGCGTCGCCCCGGCGTCGATGATCAGCGGCACGCGGCCATTCAGTTCGCTTACCGCCTGCGCTGCGTCGTAGGGCGGCGGCTGCCCCACGCGATTGGCACTGGAAGCGACCACCGGAAGGCCGGCCTCCCGGAGAATCCGACCAGCCACGTCGCAGGCCGGGCATCGCAAGCCGACCGCTCCGTCATGATAAACCAATTCCGGAATGGGGGGAAGAATCTGTTCGGCCCGGCTGCGCCACAACTGCGGGTCGAAGACCTTCGGGGCATCGAGGATCAGCGTCAGCGGCCCGGGCCACGTTTTCTGCAGGAACCGCCGGGCGATCCGCGACAGGGTGTCAACGTAAGCCTCTGCATCAGAAGGGGTTGCGACGTGAACGGTGAAGGGCTTGCCCTGCGGACGGCCCTTGGCCTGACGCAGTTGGTCGATGGCCTCGCGACTGGCCGCCGAGGCAGCGACGCCATAAACCGTCTCGGTCGGGAAGACCACCGGTTGGCCCTCGCGCAACAAGGCGGCCGCCTCCCGGCACACCGATTCCAAGTCGTTTTCCGGCGAGCATTTAACGATACGGGTCTGCATTGTGCTGAACACGAACTCCGTTGATTCAGGACGTGTGACGCCGCAAACCATTAAATCGCAAAAACGCCAACTGTCAAGGTGAATCGGGGGCGGGAGAGTCCGCCGAGCCGCCAAGTCTCTTGAGCATCTCGACGGCCTCCTTGTGCCGGGCGAACTCCGGGTAGTCGTCGACGATCAGGCGCAGCATCTTTCGCGCCGCATCGCGACGGTTCAGTTGCAGATTGGCCTCCACACCGACAAGAAGGGCCTGCGGCATGAACGGGCTCTCGGGATTCAGAGCGAACAGTTGCTCGACCACCTGCACCGCCCGCCGGTACTGCTTGCCGGCCACGTGCAGCCGCGCCTCGAGCAGCGGCGCCTGTCCCTTGAGACGCTCCGACGGAAACTCGTGGTACCATGTCCGCAGGTACTCCCGCGCAGCCTCCAGATCGCGCGTGCGGATGTACTCTTCAACGTAGCGGGCCAGAGACGAAGCCCGCAACACAGCATTTCTGCGGGCTTGCCACCCGGCGGGGCGAGTCTTTTCGGCGACGCCAAAGGCCTTCCTTGCCGCCTCGGCATCCCCTCGCCGACAGGCCACGTCGCCCAGGCCAATCTGCGCCTCGCGGAGCAGCAGCCGGGCCACGCCGCCGCGGTTCTTCAGCACGCGGCGAAACTCCTTTTCCGCCTCGGTCGCCTTGTTCTGATCATCAAGCATTATCCTCGCCGCCGCGATGATCACTTTCGCCCGAGGGCCGGCCCCGGACAGCCGACTCTCGGCACGCCGGCAGGCTCGCAGGGCGTCGTCATAGCGGCCCGCGTCGCGGTACAGGCCGACCAGTTCCGCGGTCCGCTTCAGCATCTCCTGGTCACTCGCCCCGGCGACTTTGAAGACCAGGGTTTCGAGGGCCCGCTGACGCTGCTCCTGCATCTGGACTTTCGCAAACAGGTCGATGGCGCGGGAAAGCGACGCGGCATCCAGTTTGGCCAGATCGTACCTGGCGACCTGACGGGCGTACCCGTGGCGACCTTCGAGCTTGTTGAGCGACTGCATCCACCAGTTCCGCTCCACGACCACCCGATTGGTCAGTTCGGCCTTCTGGGGGCCCCAGGTAACCGTGAGCTTGACCTTGAATGTTCCGTGCCGCAGGTAGATATGGCTGGGGCTGATCCGCGTCGAGGTCTGGCCGTCGCCGAAATCCCAACGGTACTTCAGGTCGGGATTGTCGGCCGGGACGGTCCGGTTCTCGAACTCCATGCGGATAGGATAGAAATTGTTGTAGAACGCCTCCCCGGCCCGCGTGGCGTAAAAGTCCGGGCTGATGCGGGCGCCCTTGAATCGCACGTCGCCGAGTTCGGCGATCGCAATCGGGGCAAAGGCCCCCTTGGGAATGACAGCGTACCGTCTACTGCCCGGCCGCAGCCATGCCGCCTCGGCCACAGTGCCCCCGCCGCCCTGGGCATGCCAGTAGGTGATCTTGTGCAGGCCGCGGTCCAGGCGAATCGGTGCGTTGTGCCGGGCGTCGGCCACCGCACCGTGCACCCCGGGCCACTTGACGACCAGCTTGTCGTCGATCAGGACGAACGAGCAATCGTCGCTGGTCGTCGCGATGCGGTACCGGCCGCTCTCGCGCACGTCCAGGTAGCCGGTGAACCGCGAGATGAAGCCCCGGCTCGGACCGAAGGGATTGAAGCCGAAGAAGATGCTGTCGACCATCGCCGCCCCCTGGGGCGCGGCCCGGGAGAAGGCCCGCTCGATCTGCTCGACCCTGCGGGCGTTGGCCGCCTCGCCGCGGCGAACCTCGTAGAGCAGACCGCGGCGGATCTGGAGCTTGCCGCTCGGGGCCTCGGCCTTTGGATTGCCGTAGTAAATGTGAAACCTGCTCGCTCCCCGAGGCGTGGCGAAGGCCACGCGCAGCCGATCGCCCGGCCCGGTCATCAGGACCCGGTGGGCCACGGGGCGCACCGGCCGCCCCACCGCGAAAACGCGAAGATCCTTGCCCCCCGGAGCCGCCTTGCCGCCGGTGAAGAAGGTCGCCACCGCTACGTCGTCGCCGGGCAACGAAGTCTTTGCCGGCTGGCAGGTCACCGTCCGCCGGACCGTAGCCTCGGGAACCAGCCAGCGCTCGGACTGGCCCTGTGCCTGGCGGCAGAGCAGCGCCGCCAGAGCCAAGGACAGAATTGTCAGGCCTGTTCGCATCAGAAGCCTCCACCAGTACAACGCACGGGCACGGCCCGCCATTTCACCGGCTTCAGCTATTAGACCTTCCGGCAACGAGTTTGTCAAAACCCGCTCTCGGCCTTGACTTTGCCGCCGCTGCCGGAGAAGATGCCTCCAGCGAAGGAGGAACCACTGCATGTCACTGAAGGCCATGTTGCTGGACATGGACGGCACGATCACGCGGCCGCTGCTTGATTTTCCGGCCATCAAGCGGGAAATCGGCATCCCGGCCGAGGCCTACATACTCGAGGTGCTCGAGGCGATGACGCCGCTGGAGCGCGAGCGAGCCATGCAGATCCTCGAACGCCACGAGGGAGAGGCCGCCGAGCGGTCGGAGCTGAACGACGGCATCGAGGAACTCTTCGCGGAACTGCGGAGGCGGTCCGTCCCGGCGGGGGTAATCACCAGGAACAGCCGCCAGAGCGCCGAGACGGTGGCCCGACGTCATGGGCTGGAGTTTGCCACCCTGGTTTGTCGAGACAGCGCCAGGGCGAAGCCGTCGCCGGAGGGAATCCTGCTGGCCCTGGAGCGGATGAAGGTGTCGCCCGCCGAAGCCGTCTACGTGGGAGACCACATGATCGACATCCGGGCCGGCCGGGCGGCAGGCACGCGGACCATCCTGGTGACCAACGGCCGCCAGGCCGACGCCGAAACCGCTCCCGACTTCACGGTCGCCCGCCCCGGCGAGATTGTCGTCCTGCTCGATTGCTTGCAGGGCGAGTAAGGCTGGCCGGGGGCCGACAATGTGATATAATCTCACCTTCGTGACACCAGACACTCAGGCTCCGGACACCCCACACATGCTTTACCTGGCATTGAAGAACCTGCGGCTTCGAAAGGCGCGAACGGTCATCAGCATTCTCGCCGTGGCGGTCGGCATCATGACGCTGCTGGTCGTGCGTGGTATGACCGAAGGAACCATCGGCGAGGTGGCCGAGCGAATGAAGAGCGTGCGGGCCGACCTGCTGGTCTGGGACAAGAGCCATAACACCTGGATGCACAATCGCACTATGCGGGCCGGTTACCTCGAACGCGTACGTCCCATGCCGGGCGTCGAGAACGTGGTGCCGGTGCTGAATGACACGATCAGCCTGGCCGGCCAGCCGCAGACCATTTATGCCGTTCCGCTTGAACAATTCGGGGTCTTCGCTGATGCAGAGAGACTGGTGGCAGGCCGGCTCTTTGCACGCGATTCCATGGAACTGCTCATCGACACCGTGCTGGCCCGCGAGGGCGGACTGGAGGTCGGAGACGAGGTGGAACATCGCGGCGAAAACTATCGCATCGTCGGCATCTTGAAAGAGGGAGTGGTCGGTCGCGTGTTCATGTCCTACGAGACTGCTGTGCGGCTGATGCACTATGGTGACAGGCGGGCCAGCATGCTGCTGGTAAAGGTCACCTCGCCGGACCAGGTTGAAAACGTAACGCGGCAGATCCAGGCACTTGGCCTGATCGTCATCGACAAGGGCAACTACTACAGCGTCGTGGCCGGCGATCTCAAAGGACTCAACACCTACACCTGGGGCACGGCCATCGTCACGTTGATCGTCAGTTTCCTGACCATCCTGCTGACCATGTTTACGATCATCCAGGAACAGACCCGCGAGGTCGGTATCCTGAAGAGCCTGGGAGCAACCAACGGCCAGGTCATGCAACTGGTCTTCATGCAGAGTCTGCTGATCAGCCTGGCCGGGGTTGGAGCGGGATTCCTGCTCTCTTTGGCCGCCAAGACAATCCTTAAGCTGATGGCGCCCTTGCTGACCGTGGCCTTCAGCTGGCAGCTAATGCTGGCCGCCGTGGCGGTCGGGATCGCAGGCGGACTGCTCGGGGCGTGGTACCCCGCCTGGCGGGCGGCGAACCTCGATCCGGTGGAGACGCTGAGTTACGAATAAGCGGCGCCCCGCGGCGTCTGATTCTTCTAAGGTGGCTGTGTCCATGGCGATGATCGACGTGCGAAATCTTCACAAGAGCTACCACACCAGCGAATTGGATACGCCGGTGCTGCACGGTATCGACCTGTCGGTCGAGCAGGGAGAGTTCTTGGCCGTCATGGGCCCCAGCGGCTGCGGCAAGAGCACGCTGCTCTATGTCCTGGGCCTGATGGCCGGTTTCGACAGCGGGACGGTCACGGTGGACGGCTGCGATGTGGAGGCCATGTCGCGGGTCGAGCGGACGCGAATGCGGCGCGAGCGGATGGGCTTTGTTTTCCAGCGGTTCAACCTGCTGCCGGCCCTGTCGGCCGAGGACAACGTCGGCCTGACGCTGCGCTTGCGAAAACAGGCTGAGCGCGACGGCGTGGTGGCCATGCTCGAGAGGATCAACCTGGCCGACAAGCGGCACCATCGGCCGTCGGCGCTCAGCATGGGCGAGCAGCAGAGGGTGGCCATAGCCCGCAGCCTGATCGCCCGGCCGGCCATCCTTTTTGCCGACGAGCCCACGGGCAACCTCGACTCCGAAAACGGCAAACGGGTGCTGGCCCTGTTAAGCGAGTTTCACCGCGAGATGGGCCAGACCATCATCATGGTCACCCACAACGAGGAGGCGGCCCGCTGTGCGGACCGGATCGTCCGCATGCGGGACGGACGGTGCGTCAATGACTGAGCTGGAAGCGGACAAGGGGCCGAACAGTTTCGTCGAATTGCGACTGAGGGGTTCACGGCGGCTGAATTTCCGCGTCTGGTTCTACCCGTTCATCCTGATGCTGGGCGGCCTGGTGTTCCTGAGCGGCCCGTGGCTGCATCTGGGCGACCAGGTGGTTTTCCTGGTCATGCTCCTGGGCTACATGTCGCTGGCCTGCACCTTTTGCCCGCTGCCGACGACACCGGTGATCGTCCTGGCCGCGTCGCCTGCGGCCTTGGGAATTGATCCACTGCTGCTGGCCACCGTCTGCACCGCTGGCACCTGCATTGCCAACATGCACGATTACTACCTGGTGACGTTCTTTTACCGCTACCGCCCGGTCAGAAGGATTCGCAAGACCCGCCTGTACGAGAAGGCGGCCGCCTGGTTCGAGCGGGCCCCGTTTGCGACGCTCACCGCCGCCAGCTTTCTGCCCATACCGATCGATTTCATCCGGCTGCTGGCCATCAGCCAGGGCTACCCGCGACACAAGTTCGTCCTGGCCAGCGCCGTCGGCCGGTGGCCCAGGTACTTCCTCCTGGCCTTGCTCACCGACCGCTTCAACCTGGGTCGGCAATGGATTCTGGCCATCCTCGCCGCGACCGTCCTGGTCGGCCTGTGGCGCGGACTGCCGCGAATTGTCGGTGTCCTTCGCGGCTTCAGAACAAAGGAGCTCCCGATATGAGACTTCAACCCCTGATGCAGGCTGTCGCAGCATGTGTGGCCATTGTTCTGCTGGGCGTCGGCGCATGCTCGACGGCCCGGGCGACTGTTGACGAAGACCCGGCGGTCACATCCGAGCCGATAAAGCAGCCGGACGAAACGGCCAAGGCGGAGCCGGAAAAACCGAAGATCGATAATGCCGAGAAGCCGAAAGAGACCCCGAAGATCGATCCCGACGTCGACCGCATCCTGAAACTCGAAGAGGCGGCGGGCGCCAGGATCGGCAAGCTCCGGGTCCGCTTCGATTACGATGAGAACAACACCTTGCTCGAGGATCGCGAATGGCGCGAAGGACGCATCACCTACAAGAAGCCGAACCGCATCCTCATCGAGTTCACCGACGGCGGCAAGGAGTCGTTCCGCTTCGACGGCCGCATCTTTGTCGACGACCGGCCGCAACAAAAGGTGCGACACGTTTACCCAATGCGCAAGCCGGGTGAGCCGGCCGTTGAAGATCTGGACATCGGCAACGTGCCTTTCCCTCTGCCCTTCGGTCAGAAGCGGGACAAGGTGCTGAAAAACTTCGAGGCCACCTACGGCGGCAAGAAAACACTCGGTCCCTGGCAGCGGCCCGGCAGGAAGAATGAGGTCGAGGACAAGACCGAGTACGAACACCTCATCCTGACGCCGAAGCCCAAGAGTTCGTTGGCCCGCGATTACAAACAGATGGTGTTCTGGATCGATCCCAACAGCGGGCTGCCGAAGCAGATCAGGATGCTCGACAAGTCCGAGCGGATACTGACCGTGCGGTTCCACGGCCAGGAGACCAACGACAAGGTCGCCGCTCCCGACAAATTGTTCGAAGAAGGCCCGTTGCCGCGGAAGTGGGACCGCTTTGTCCACGAGTAGCGATGGTTCAGGAAGCGAGCGGTCACCACAAGGGGCAGGCCGCGGCACACAAAGTTTTTCCGCACGCCCAAGGTTACTTCAATTGTGATTTGACACTGTCGGCGATCCGTTTCAGTTCGCCGAGGTCGGCCTGGCGGGCGGGCCAGGGCCACTTCAGGCCGTCGTCGGACCAGCGGGGGATCAGGTGGACGTGGACGTGCATGACCACCTGGCCGGCCACGCGACCGTTATTCTGCAGAACGTTCAGGCCCTCAGCTCCCACCGTCTTCTGAAGCACCGGTCCGATGCGGGCGGCAAGTTCGTAGATTGCGGCAGTCACCTCAGCCGGCATGTCGTCCAACGTCACGTAGTGATCTTTGGGAATGACCAGCGTGTGGCCTTTGCTGATGGGGCCGATGTCCATAAAAGCGTAGGCCAGGTCGGACTCGGCCACCATGGTCGAGGGAATTCCGCCGGCGACAATCCTGCAGAAGACGCAGTCCGGATCTTTCGTCACTGGACACCTCCTTCGGCCACCACCAAAAGAAAAACCGCGCAGACGTCCACCTGTCTGCGCGGGGTGTATCGTGCCTACTTCTTGGCCTTCTTATCCTTCCTGCCCTTCTTGCCGCTGTCTTCGGCGACCTTGATTTCGGTCAGTTCGAGGCGGACCCTCTGGCCGCCGTCGCCCTTGCGGGGCCGGGCCAGTTTGAGAATCCGCGTATATCCGCCGGCCCGGTCGGCGAAGCGGCCGGCGATGTCCTCGCAGACTTTCTTGGCCATGGCCTCGTCCTGCAGCCGGGAGGCCACAGCCCGCCGGGCCGTCAGGATACTGTCGCCGGCCTGGCCGCGCTTGGCCAGGGTGATCAACCGCTCGGCGAAGCGCTGCGTTTCCTTGGCCTTGGCCCGGGTGGTCACGATGGCCTCGTGCTCGAAAAGGGCGGCCGCCAGGCTGCGCATCAGCGCCAGCCGGTGAGACGGCGTCCGGTTCAGTTTTCTTCCTCTCTTACAGTGCCGCATGGTTTATTCCTCTGATCCGACCGTGGTTCCCTCGAGGTCCATTCCCAGAGAGAGCCCCATGTCGGCAAGCTTGCGTTTGATTTCACGGAGGCTCGTTTTACCGAACGAGCGCACCTTCAGTAGTTCGTCCTCGCTCAACCGGGCCAGTTGGCCGATGGTGGTGATTTTCTCGGAGGCCAGGCAGTTGGAGGCCCTCACCGAAAGGTCCAGGGCGTCGACCGACATGGCCAGCTTCTGCTCCAACTCGCTGACGTATTCCTTTTCGGCCGTCTCGGCTTCCTCGGCCCCCGGCTCGATGGCCAGCGGCTCGCCAGGTTCGCCGTAATAGACGAAGGGGTTGAAGTGCTTCTGCAGGATACGCGAAGCCTCAACCAGGGCCATCTCGGGACTGGTCACGCCGTCGGTCCAGACCTCCAGGGTCAGCTTGTCGTAGTCGGTCCGCTGGCCGACGCGGGTTTCCTCGATCGAGTAGCGCACCCGCGTGACCGGGCTGTAGAGCGAATCGACCGGGATGTAACCGACCGGCTGGCTGTCGCGAATGTTTTCCTCGGCGGTGACGTAACCGCGTCCGCGTTCGACGGTCATCTCCATACGGAAGTCGACGTCGGCGGTCAAGGTGGCCAGCACCAGGTCCTTGTTGA
>JAACEH010000146.1 GCA_011682595.1 Anaerolineaceae bacterium | reverse complement strand
AAGCCACCCAAGAAGCCACCCAAGAGGTCAACTCGAAGCGGTTGTTCCGCAGCGAAAGCTCCGGGCGGGTCTGCCGCCCGGCGGACAACGACCTCTGGCCGCAAGAGCAGCAGAAATGCGTCCGTTTCCCGCGGGGGCAATGCCACGGCGGCAACCCAGGCCTTGCGGACGGATGCACGTCCGGCCCCGGCCGCTTCGCCGGAGGCCTACCGGCAACTGGAGACGGTCCTCTATCAGGTGCGCGATGCACTGGAGGCGGCCGAGTCGTTCCACCAGTTCAGCGAGCTACTGGCCGCCAGGAACGTTCCCCAGAATCGGGTGATACAAGTCACGGACCTGTCTATTGGCGGCGATCTGCACCTGCACTCCAGCGCTTCGGACGGCAAGATTCCGGCCCGCAAGCTTCCCTGGCTGGCTCGTGTCATGGGACTGAGGACCATCAGCATCACCGATCACGACAGCGTCAGCGGATGCCGCGAAGCCTTTCGCGAAGGCATGCTGATAGGGGTTCGCGTGGTGTGCGGCCTGGAGCTTTCAACCCAGCAGCCGGGTCTGGAGATTCTGGCCTATTTCCCCGACGCCGGCAAACTGTTCAGCTACCTTCAATCGAGCAAGTCGTCGCGCTTTCGCCGGGTGCTGGGCCGCCGGCAGTCCCAGATTCACGACAAGAGCCTGGCCTGCCTCGATTATGTCAATGCCTGGCTTGGCCGGCAAAAGGTCGCCGCCGAGGACTTGGTTACCCTGGCCGAGTACGATCGCTGGTTCGGTGGTCGGAAACCGTACTTCCCCGGCACGCTCTGCGTGTTGGCTCTGGAGCGTCTCACGGCGGCCCAGCGCGACAAGCTGAAGATACACGACCCGCGAACCTTCAACACGAAAGTCGTAACGCGGTTCCTTCGGTCCTATGGCATGAAGAGCAAACCGTCCGGAAAGAAGACAGCCAAGCCGCCGCCCGACCTGCTGGCCGAAGACTTTTCGATCTTGCGAAGTGTGGCCCGGGCCGGCGTGCCGGTGGCGACCATTCTGGCCCACCCCAAGGAACTGGTCACCAAGGGGAAAAAATCGCTGGGCGCCGCGGCCAAACTGATTATGGAACTGGCTCGCCAAGGCGACCTCGACGGCATTGAAGTTGCCTGTTCCCGCGACACCGAAGACGACATTCGTTACTGGAAGGAAATCGTCGATCAGTACAACGCTTCGCTCGCTCAGAAACCTACCCGCCGGGGCAAGCCGTTGCTGGCGGCATCGCATTCATCCGACTTTCACGTCCTGGGGCCAGGCCTGGAGACCGGAGAAATCACACTGGGTTTCGGCGTCCTGGATTCCCGCCCGCAGTTTCGCCGCGGCAACCTGCACCCTCAGATGCCGCTGGAGGAATTCCTCGAACAACTGCAGCGGCGAGCCAACGAAAACGCGCGGAGTTGAGTCCGTCGGCCTTGCCTCGTGAGTTTCACAAGTATGATCTATTCCGCGGTGGCGCTAAAGTGAGTTACGACGACCGAGCAAGGGCCGGATCGCATGGCTCCAATCGCCCTTCGCATAATCGCAGGGCCTGGTCGGTCACCCGGTCCAGGAACTTGCGATCGTGAGAGATGATGACCATGGTCTGCGACAGCCGGTTGAGGATCGCGACCAGCCGCTCGACCATCCGCTCGTCCAGGCCGGTGGCCGGCTCGTCCAGCAGCAGCACCTCGGGCTCCATGGCCAGCACCGCCGCCAGGGAGACCAGCCGCTTCTCGCCGCCGGAGAGACGGTAGGTGATCCGCTCCTGGTAACCGGCCAGGCCCAACGAGGCCAGCGTCCGGCCGACAATGGCCATGGCCTGTTCCCTGCTCTTGCCCAGGTTCAGCGGCCCGAAGGCCACGTCCTCGGCCACCGTCGGGCAGAAGAGCTGATCCTCGGCATCCTGGAACAACAGCCCCACCCGAGTCCGGACGTCGACGAAGTCCGCCTCCTCCTGTCGCCTGCGGCCGAAAATCTCGATCCTGCCGCCGGTGGGATGCAACAGGCCCACCATCAGGTGCAGCAGGGTGGTCTTGCCGCTGCCGGTCGGGCCGAGCAGGGCCAGACGGTCGCCCCGACGCACCTGCAGACCAACTCCCGACAGGACCGGGCGGCCGTTGCCGTAAGAGAAACTCAGATCGTCCAGTCGAATCAACTCGCCGGTCATAACCACTCCATGACAATAAGAGTCGCAACGATCATCAGCGAGCCGACGGCAAAGGCGATGTCCTGCCGCCGGATCGAAAAATGGTCGAGCACGTAGAACCGCCCGCGAAAGCCGCGGCACTTCATGGCCGCCATGATCCGCTGCGAGCGGTCGAAGCTCCTGACCAGCAGCATGCCGACCAGGTTGCCCAGCGATTGATAGGTGTGCAGGTTCATCCGCGGGCGAAAAGAGCGAACCTTCATCGCCGTGGCCAGTCGCCGGTACTCGTGGTGCAGCAGGTCAATGTAGCGAACCGAGAAGAGCAGCAGGTGGGCCAGCTTCTCGGGCACTTTGAGGTGAACCAGTGCGTGGCCCAGGCGGGTGATCTCCACGGTGCTCAACAGGGCGGTCACCGCCAGGACGATAGCGTTGCTCTTCAGGGCGATCAGGCCCGCCATGGCCAGGCCCTCCACGCTGAAGGCCAAGGGCCCGACCTCCAGCAGCGACCTGCCCGGTGTCGTCCAGGGCAACAGCAGGGCGGTCATCAGGACGAACGCGTTGACCGCCGCCATACGCTTCAGGAGGTTCGCCGGCGGCAGACGGGCCACCAGGGCCAGGCCAATGCCCAGGACCAGCCCGGCCACCAGGACCTCCGCGCGGTGGCTCAGGGCGAGAACCATGCAGAAGGCGCCTGCGGCGACCAGCTTGACCCGCGGATCGAGCCGGTGCATGAACGACTCGCCCTTGAAATAGGTTTCGCAGACCATCGCTTCGCCCTATTGCTTTCGCTTTGTTCCGGCCTTCGCGGCAGCCTTGAAGTAGAACACGATCCCCGCCAGGCCGACGATGTAGCCGATGCCGCCCAGGATGTCCCGAAAGCGCACCTTCTCCTCGTAGGTCCTGATCTGCCGACGCAGGGGCACCACTTGCCTGCTGACGGCCTGCTCGACCAGACGCTGGACCTCCGATGGCGGTGCTTCGGGCACCGCCGCGGCGGCGCGCTGGGGACCGACAGGCTTCGGCTGCGGCTCCGCGCCCTCGGCGGCGGTCGTCGTGCCGGAAAGGGCCGGCAGCGCAGCGGGCAACTCGTCGGCTTTCAGCACATAGGTGGCCCCGTGGCCGTCGCCGAGGTTGGCTACAAACTTGTGGTCGCACCGGTAGCGGGCCTGGAAGGTGAACTGGCCCGCGTCGTCAGTCTTGGTTTCGCCGAGCTTCCGCCCCCCCGGAGCGAACACTTCCACGGTGGCGTTCTTCGCTTTGCCGCCTCCCGGGAAATAGGCTTCGCCCCTGATCGCGGACCCGGCCTCGCTCCAGGCGTAGATGTTCACGCGGTGGGCCAGGGCTTGCTTGCCGCCGGCAGATAGCGCCGCCAGAGCCAGCAGCGACAACAGGGCGGTTTCGGCACAACGCTTGAATCCCAGTCGCTCCTTAGGCATCAGCCACCTCCTCTATCATCTGTCCGGCAAGGGGCGTATCGAGCAGCTCGGGGCGAACCCTGCGAAGAAACACTACAATCGAGCCGGTGAGCAGCCCCTCGATGAAGACCAAGGGCAGGTACGCACCGGCCATGCCTATGGCCGGGCCCTTGAACTCCTCTCCCGAGGCCAGAAGGGCGAGGGCCGTCATCAGCGCACCCAGAGCAATGGCCACCCCGCCGGCGGCCGCCCCGCAACCGAAAGCTCCCGCGGCGCTCTTCGCCCGGCGGGCCGACCTTCTGAAAAGGTAGTAACAGGCCACCGCCGGCAGGGCCATGTTCAGGGTGTTGACCCCCAGCACCGTCAGCCCGCCGTGACCGAACAGGATGGCCTGAAGAAAGAGGGCCACCAGGATGGCCGGAAAGGCTGCCCAACCCAGGATCAGACCTGTCAGGCCGTTCAGCACCAGGTGCATGCTGGCCGGGCCAACCGGGGCGTGAATCAACGAGGCCACAAAGAATACCGACGACAGAACCGCCACCTGCGGTACGCGCTCGTAGTCCAACTTGCGCAGGCCCAGCGTCACGCCGCCGGCCGCCAGGGCTGCGCCGCCCAACAGGACCGGCCCCGACAGAATGCCATCCGCAATGTGCATAGCCCGCCTCTCTCTTGCGGCCGTTCCCGCGAACCGCCCGATAAGTCACTACTTCATGTCAACGGTCCTGACCCACATCAGTCCGCCGAGTTCCACGTCAACCATCTTGCCCTCGGGGTTCTCGATCTTCTCGTCACCATCGACCAGGGCGGCAAAGCCCCACCAGCCGGCTCGCGGCATGACGTAGGAAAAGACGCCCTGGCCGTCGGCCTTGATGACCTGGGTGACGAAGGGGGCGGCGGGCGGGATGACCTTGCCGCCGGTGTTGTAGAACTCCACCTCGACCGTGGCCCAGGGCAGGGGCTGGCCGCCCTTCTTCACGATGCCGCGAAAAACGTTTCCCGTCCACAGGCCGTAGGGGCGAACCAGCGGCTCGATCTCCACCGGCAGGCCGACCATTGCGTCCCACCCTTCGCCGGCATCCAGCACGTCGACCACGACCTTCGTGTAGTGGACGATCATCTTTTCTTCGGCCGCTTCCCAGTACGGGGCCGGCTCGATGTAAAACACGTAGTCGGCCGGACGAGTCACCTTGTAGCTGGCCGTGTAGGTCGTCTTGCCGTCGATTTTCTTCTCGACCAGGGAATCCATCAGGTCCTTCCTCTTCTTGCCGCCGATCAGCACGCCGAACTGCCGCGGCTTGCCCATCTCCATGACCGGTCCCTGCTCCATGGGGTGCGTGAACAGAATGTCCAGCCTAACCGTCTTGCTGTCGCCCTGGCCGACAATGTCGCTCGAGGGGATCAAGACCTGGAAGTGGGCCAGTCCGGCCGCCGTGGCCAGACACAGGACCAGTGCCGCTGCAACAAAAACCCATAGCTTTTTCATCCGGCTCTTCCTCCCTCCGGACGGCCAGACGCTTGAAGCCCGATCAGAAAACCTTTCCCGTCGTCGTGGCCACCAGTTCGCCGTGCAGAACGCCGCGAACGGCAATGAGCTGGTCGGCCAGGCGGGCCACCTGGCGAGCCCGGCCGCGCACCACCAGCACCTCCAGGCAGTAGTCGTGAGTCAGGTGAACGTGCGTGGCCGAGACCACCATTTCGTGATGCCGGTGTTGAAGGTCGACCAGCCGCCTGCCCAACTCGCGAACGTGGTGATCGTAAACCAGGGTCAGCGTGCCGACCGTCTCGGCGTTCGGGTTCTCCCATTCCTGCCGCACCAGGTCGCGACG
>JAACEH010000145.1 GCA_011682595.1 Anaerolineaceae bacterium | reverse complement strand
ACCGCCTGGCCGCCGAGGGCACCTGCGGACTGATGGACCCCGTGCTGCCCGGCATCACACCCGGCAGCGGGCCCGGCCACCTGGCCATGTTCGGTTACGAGCCGACGGAGTTCCTGATCGGACGCGGCCTGCTGGCCGCCCTCGGGATCGGCTTCAAGATTAGGCCCGGCGATGTGGCAGCGCGGCTCAACTTCGCCACCGTCGACGCCAAGGGCAACGTGACCGACCGCCGGGCCGGACGCATCCCGACCGACCAGAACGAACGGATTATCGCCAGGCTTCGAAAGAAAATGCCCGAGAAGATCGACGGCGTCGAGATTCTGCTCGACACCGTCGCCGAGCATCGCGCCCTGCTCGTGCTGCGCGGCCCGGGGCTCAGCGACAGACTCAAGGACACCGACCCCCAGGCGACCGGCGTGCCCCCGCGGCCGGTCACGGGTACCGACGATTCGGCCGAGACGACCAGGACCATGGCCGTCGTCGAGCAGGTTATCGCCAAGGCCGCGGAAATTCTGGCCGACGAGCCGCAGGCCAACTTCATCCTGGCTCGCGGCTTCGCACTGCACAGCGACTTCCCGGTCATGCAGGACCGTTACGGCCTGGCGCCGGCGGCCGTCGCCAACTACCCGATGTACCGCGGCGTGGCCAGCCTGGTGGGCATGACCTTGCTGGAACCGGCCGACGACCTGCTCGGCAACGTCGGCGTGGCCAAGGCCCACTGGAACGACTACGACTTCTACTTCATCCACTTCAAGTACACCGACAAGACCGGCGAGGACGGCGATTACGAGGCCAAGGTCCGACGGATCGAGGAACTCGATGCCGCCGTGCCCGCCCTGAGGGACCTCGGGCCCGACGTGCTGGTCGTCACCGGCGACCACTCGACGCCCTCGCTTTTGAAGGCCCACTCCTGGCACCCCGTGCCGGTCCTCCTCTGGGCCCCCCAGACAATTCGCCGCGACGGCGTGACCGAGTACAACGAGCCGGCCTGCGTCTGTGGCGGCCTGAGCCGCCTGCCCATGAAGTACCTCCTGCAGATCGCCCTGGCCCACGCCGGCAAACTAGCCAAGTTCGGGGCCTGATGAGCCATCGGAAACGTCTTGACAACATAGAGGACGCGCCATGAGTAGAGCAGCGAATGGAGCCGGCAAACCCGCTCGCTACAGGCTGTACATCGACGAGTCCGGAGACCACACGTACCAGTTGCTTGGCGATCCGGCTCACCGATATCTGGCATTGGTCGGCGTGTGGTTCAGCTTGCATGACGACTACAATGTCTTCGTTGACCAGTTGGAGCAATTCAAGCGAGAGACATTCGGTCCTCGGCCGGACAAGCCGGTTATCTTGCACCGTTCCGACATCATCAACCGAAAAGGTCCATTCGGCATCCTGAGAGACAATGCTGTTCGAAGAAGATTTGACGATGGGCTGTTAGAGATCGTTGCGGCCGCCAAGTTCAAAATGGTCTGTGTGATCATAGACAAGAAGGAACACCTGAAGTACCCAAGTCCCTTTCATCCCTACCACTACTGCTTGGCCGCCATGCTGGATCGCTACAGCGGCTGGCTCAACTACAAGAATGCAGTGGGAGACGTCCTGGCGGAATCGCGCGGAAAGGAAGAAGACCTTCAACTCCGGCAAGCCTACGAGCGAGTCTATGAGAGCGGCACACTGATGTTTGGATACGACCACCATCAGAGGGCCCTGACAAGCAGAAAGTTGAAGATTCGTCCCAAAGTTGCCAACATGGGGGGGGGCTGCAACTGGCCGACGTGGTGGCCTATCCTGTCAAGCAGATGTACCTTGTTGAAAAAGGGGCAATTCCCGACCCCGGCGACGTCTTTGGCAAGATGGTCTACGAGGTGGCCGAGAGCAAATTCAATGTGAATGAATGGCGTGGGCCGGGCGTTCGACTCTCATCATGGTCGAGCGGCTGTGGCGGACGGTGAAGTACGAAGATGTGTATCTTCGGGACTACGAGACGCCGGCGGAGGCCCGCCTGGGTCTGGCGCGGTACTTCGCGTATTACGATCATCTGCGTCGGCATCGCAGCCTGGGCCGCAGGACGCCGGCCGAGGTATACGGCCTGGCCCTCTCGACGAGCGATCAAAAGCTTCTTGCCAGGCCGTCGAGAAACGATAGAATCGAGATACCTGCTCTGGCCGATGCCGGGGACAGGTGGCGATGCGGGGCGGTCCCGCATCGTGATCGCTGCTGTCGCTCCGGTCGCCCTACGGGCTCCCTCCGCGACAGCAGCGGGAACGTTACCCCTGCAGGCGGTTCCACCTTATCCCAGCCCGGAATCTGTCTAGCGCATGGGGACAAGCTAACAGAGCTACATGATGGAGAGCACCGAGGACACGATCTATCGCGGTAACACGATCATCGGGGCCTCGGCCTACATGATCATTCTCGGTTGGAACAACACGCTCAACACCACCTTCGAGCACAACACGATGCTGGCCGGCGGCTGGGGCATGGTTAATCACGCCGCCGACGGCTACACGTACCGCGACAACATCGTCGTCATGGCGCCGCCGGTCAGGAACTGGACGCAGGCACAGCCGTCTACGACGTTGATCTGTCTGGAACGGTTACAACAGCAGACATGGCGGTGCTGCGCGGGCTGTTGGGCCACACGCTCCCCTAGGATGGCCTGACACCGGCAGTCGAGCAGGGTGGGGCAGCGTTGGCCCCCCGCAGTGAAGGGAAGGGAAGACCCATGGGACGGCCACCGATTCTGAGCGGAATCATGAAAATGCTGCTCCGGAGGCTGGCCTCCGGCTGCTGGCCGCCGGGGACGCGACTGCCCCCGAGCCGGCGGTTGGCGGCCGAGTTCGCCGTCTCGCGGAAATCCCTTCAGGCGGCGCTCAAGCGGGCCGTCGGCTATGAACTGCTTAATGTGCGGCAACGGCGGCCCGTGGTTGTCCTGCCCGGGGCGCAGGAGCGGGCCCGGAAGTTGCTCCTTGAGCATTCGCAGCGGCTGGCCATCCGGCAGGTGGCCATTCTCGTTCCCGACGACTACCTGCCGCTGGCCAAATCCAGCCCCCTTTGGGGCCTGATGGTCAACGACGTGACCCGGGAAGCCGAGCGGAGGAAAATACAGGCCACGTTGCTCGGATGGGCGCCGCGCGAGCAGATGGCCGTCGCCAGGTCGCTGGCCCGGAAGGAATACGATGCGGCCATCGTTCTTGCTTTCGAGCCGGTCTACCTGGTCTCCCTGTCCATGTTGCACGAACAGGGCTTTCCCCTGGTGATCTTCGACCATCGCGTCCCCGGGCTCGATCTGCCGGCGGTGATCGTCGACGATTACGCGGCCAGCCGGGACATCGCCAATCGCCTTGTGAAACTCGGCCACCGCAATCTCTGTCTGGTCGACCCTTCAAGTTCACCCGATCCAAGCGTCCCCCGCCCACTGGTCGGCGGGTGGCTCGACTACCTGAAGGACAACGGACTGCTGGAGACCTGCAGCATGCCGCTGTACGTTCCGCTGTGGCGTCACCATCTGGGGGTTTGGAACCGCACGTTCAGGATGATTTTCCAGGGGCGAGACAGACCGACGGCCCTGGTCTTCACGCACAGCCCCTGGGCGAAGAGTTTTCTGGACGACCCACAGTTCGCCGATCTCGAGGTCCCCCGCCAGATCAGTTTGGCCACCTTCGAGCCGCTGCCTCGAGGCATCTCCACGGGGCCCCGCCGCCCGCCGCTGACGACCGTCCAGATCGACCACCAGAGGACGGTTCAATGTATGATCGAAATGGTTGAGAAAATGCTCAGCGGTGACGATTATCCTCCCACCACCATCCGCGTTCCGCTGAAAATCCGTCAGACGGCAAGTATCGGTGAGGCCCCTGCCGACGACGACGAGCCCCGATGAAATCGGACAGGCATGGTCCACGCTTGACGCAGTTCCCGAGTTCCGTCGAGGGGCGTGGCCATGATCGATTACCTTCCCCGGCAGCGTCGGCACGCTCCGCCGGTCGGTGGGTGGCATACGCCGCTTGCCACATGTTCAGTGATTCTACGACACGGCATGGGCTGGCAAGCAGCCCATGCCATCTCTGAAAGCGCGGCGATCAGGATTCGCGGCCGTGTACGGCCCAGACGGGGCAACCCTTGCGGGTCGCCCGCGAAGACGAAGAAACTCACATTCGCGGGCACCCACAAGGGTGCACCCCTACACTAACTACTACTTCCTCTTGCGCCGCAACACCAGGCCCAGCATGCCCAGGCCCAACAGGCCCATCGTGGCCGGCTCGGGAACGGCGGTAAGTGCGACGTTATCGATCGTCACGTGGTTGCTGGCGACGTCTAAGTCGGTTGTGAACACCACCCCGAAGTAATCGTATTGCCTTGTAAGCGCGATGCCAGCGGAGTACGAGGCAGCACTCACCGTGTTGATGTTGCCGGCATCCAATTCGTAAAAGTCGTAACGGCCACTTCCGGTTCCGCTGTTGCGCGGGTCACGAAGAAACATATAGTCTTGGTATGTATCCCAGCTTACCGCCGGCCCGACCCAGATGATGCCGAACAGTTGATAGCTCAGCCCAGCGTTGCCGCCGGCGAAATCGTAGTCGAAACTGAATGTCACCGTATCGCCATTGTCATAGCCGCCGCCGCTCGGGGTGGTAACGAATTGCCCGAAGCCGCCTTCATCATACCGGAGGTAGCTGCTGTCTCGTACAGCCTCGCCGCCTGTGATCTTCCAGGTATCGCCGCCGCCGTAGTTAAGAACAACCCAGCCATCGTCAATGCCACCCGAGGTCACGTTACTTCCTGTGAAGTAGGCCTGGGTGGTGCTGGCGGCAAAACCGCTGGAAAAATCACCGTTGACAATCGGATTCGCCTGGGCCGTGGCGCACAACATACAAACAGCTAACAATGCAACGAATTTCGTCTTCATCTTCTGCTCCCTTCTGCGAAAAAGTGCATGATTGGTCATTATGGGCACAATAACCACAAGTGCTTTTCTCACTAAAGCGCCTCCTCCTTAAAAAGGCCTATCGATTTGTATGTGCCGACTTGACATGTCCGACAGTTCGACAAAGCTCACTGCAAGCCTTCCGTAGCCGGGTTGTCCGCTTCCAGTCCCATCCGGAGCCACCTGCAACCTTTCCCCTCAGCTTCTGTTGAAACCCTGCCACTGCACACCGTAAGTATGATGCCAAAACCAAGTGGTGGCAAACCGATTAGCCCTGCGACCAGTTCCTTTTCGAGCATGCCCTGCGGGAATCGTAAGCCCTTGTCGGATAAGGTGATGCGGATGGACGGCGGACCTTGAAGCAGCACTTTCTGCCCGGCGGCGGCCAAGAAATATCGGCCGGCTTGCGGACCGCGTCGCCGTTTATCCACCAGAAGCAGTCACCACGTATTATAGCCAGCACTCGATATGCTCCCAGCCGCCGGCTGCAGGTCGGGT
>JAACEH010000144.1 GCA_011682595.1 Anaerolineaceae bacterium | reverse complement strand
TGCAGCAGACCACCGACTTCCTGAACAGCGTGCTGGACTCATCGACCGAGTACAGCATCATCGCCACGGACCTGCAGGGCACGATTCTGTCGTACAACGAGGGCGCCCGTCGGATTTACGGCTACGAGCCGGAGGAGATCATCGGGGCTCCGGTCCAGATTCTGATTCCCCGGGATTCCGACCGGGCCGAGAGGTCGCGCGAGATTCTCCGCTACGTGCGGCGCGAAGGCATCTACAGCGGCGAGAGCGACCAGCTTCGCAAGGGCGGCCAGAGGTTCCCGGTCCGCTTCGTCCAGACGCTGCGCTACGACGACGCCGGAATGCCGGTCGGTTACACGACCATCTCCCGGGACATCGCCCAGCGCAAGGCCCTGGAGGCCAGGATCGTCGAGTACACCGAGAACCTCGAGTCCCTGGTGACCTCGAAAACCCAGGAGCTGCAGAACGCCAACCTTCAGCTCGAGCGGGCCAACCATCTCAAGGGCGAGTTCCTGGCCAGCATGAGCCACGAACTGCGCACCCCGCTGAACGCCGTCATCGGTTTCGCCGACGTCTTGCGCGAGGAACTGGCCGGCCCGCTGAATGCCGATCAGAAACAGTTTGTCAGCGACATTCTCGAATCGGGCCGCCAACTGCTGAACCTGATCAACGACATCCTGGACCTCTCCAAGGTCGAGGCCGGACGCATGGTGCTGGCCCCGACGGAAGTAGAACTGTCGTCCGTTTTCGACGAGGTGCAGACCATCATCCAGGGCATGGCCGTCCGCAAGGGCCTGTCGCTGGCCTTCCGCGAGGAGCCCCTGGGCATCATTCTGCAGGCCGACCGCCTGAAGCTGTTGCAGATTCTTTACAACCTGCTCTCCAACGCGGTGAAGTTCACTCCTCGCGGCGGCTCGATCCGGGCCGAGGCCACGTGGCGCGACCAGGACACCCTCTTCCGCGTGATCGACACCGGGGTGGGCATCCCGCCGGAATCGCAGGAAGTGATCTTCGAGGAGTTCCGCCAGGTCGACAGCCGCCTGAGCCGCGAGTACGGCGGCACCGGGCTGGGCCTGGCCCTGACGCGGAAATTCGTCGAGCTGCACGGCGGCACAATCACCGTCGAAAGCCAGGTCGACCAGGGCGCCACCTTCATCTTCACCATCCCGCACGAGTTGCCGGCCGACCTGGAGGCCGGCGACCTGACGACCGACCAGGAGCAGGAGTCCAGCGGAGGGCAGTAGGACATGTCACACATTGGCGAAGCCGGCAAAGTGCTGATCGTTGACGACAACCAGGCCAACGTTCGCCTGCTGGAGGTCAACCTGCGGGCCGCCGGGTATGCGACCGAGATGGCTTACGACGGCGAAGAGGCCCTGGAGAAAATCCGCGACACCAACCCCGACCTGGTGCTGCTGGATGTCATGATGCCCAAGCTCGACGGCTACGAGGTCTGCCGGCGACTCAGGGCCGACGAGGCCACCAGCGTCATTCCCGTGGTCATGATTACCGCCCTCAAGGACAGCGAGGACCGTATCCGCGGCCTGGAGTGCGGGGCCGACGACTTCGTCAGCAAACCCTTCGACAAGATCGAACTGCTGGCCCGCGTAAAGAACCTGCTGCGGATCAAGTACTATCGCTCAATGATCGCCGAGCGGCAGAAGTTCGACGCCGTCATCGAGGACCTCAGCCACGGCATCATCATCACCGACGGCAACTACGTGACCTCGCTGGTCAGCCGCCAGGCCCAACTCCTCCTGGGCAAGACCGACGTCAACTGTGTCGGCCAGGTGGTCTTCTCGCTCTTCGAGGGCTTCACCTTCAGCCCCGACGCCGAGGCCCTGAGGTCGACCGACCAGCGGACCGTCACCGTCGACCTGGAGCAGGAAAACGTCAGCCCGGGCGTCTACCTGTCGGGCCGCTGGACCAGAATCACCGGCCCGTCCGGCGACCTGGCCAACCTGGCCTTCGTCTTCCGCGACGTGACCCGCGAAAAGCGAAAGGAAAAACTGCAACGCGATTTCCTCTCCCTGGTCAGCCACAAACTCAAGACCCCGCTGACCATCGTCAGCGGATACCTGAGCCTGATTGCCGCCGGAAAGTACGGGCCGATGGACGAGCAGCTCAGCGAGGCGTTCCACCTGGTCGAGTCGCGCGTGCAGGACCTGAAGGTGCTGATCGAGAAGCTCCTGCAATACGCCGGACTGTCGGCCGATGAATTGCGGCACGACGCGGTCCTGGTGACCCTGTCCGAGGTGATCCAGCGGAGCACGTCGCGCATCGAGTCGCGCCACGGCGACCAGCAGGTCGAGTTCCAGATCGAGTTGCCCGACCAGTTGCCGCAAGTGCACGTCGACGTCGAGCAACTTGCCCTGGTGCTGGACAACCTGATGGACAACGCCGTGAAGTTCTCCACCGCCGAGCGGGCCCGCGTCGAAGTTGCAGCCCAGGAAGTGGCCGGCGACATGGTCGAGATCACCGTCCGCGACTTCGGGCCGGGCATCCAGGCCAAGCACCAGGCGGACATCTTCAGCGATTTCCTGCAGGTCGAGGAATGGTTCACCGGCAACGTCGGCGGCCTGGGGCTGGGCCTGCCGACGGCCAAGCGACTGGTCGAAAGCTGGGGCGGACAAATCCGCGTCGAGTCCCGGCCCGGCCAGGGTTCGGCCTTCGCCTTCACCGTCCCGACCGCCTCCCACGCCCACCCCGCCTCCCACACCGCCCTTCCCCGCAGCGGCGGCCCCGGCCTCATGGAAACCGCCTGAAACTCCCCGGCCGTTCCCGCGGCTCGTCGGCACTCTGGGGCCCCCGGCAGATTTTCTTTGCGATCTCCCATCGGCCTGGCTTATACTCACCCCCGAGTCGTGTAGTCTGATCGGGACGACAGGACAACAGGGGAAACCGACAATGCCAAAGGAAACCATGACCCCCCGCGAGCGGTGGATGGCGGTGCTCCAGCGCAAGACGCCGGACCGCGTGCCGATGGATTACTGGGGCACGGCCGAGGCGACCGAGAAACTGTGCAAGCACCTGGGCTGCACGGAGGAGCAGGCCATGGAGCGCCTGCACGTCGACCGCCCGCTGACGGTGGCCGGCAACTATGTCGGCCCGAAGTTCGCCGACGACGCGGGCGTTTTCGGCGTGCGCTACCGCGAGGTCGATTACGACTCGGGCGTCTACCGCGAGATCTGTCACCACCCGCTGGCCAGATGCGAGTCGGTCAGCGAGATCGAAGCCGGCTACACCTGGCCCAGCCCCGACTGGTGGGACTACAGCCACATCCCCGCGGCGGTTCGCGGTCACGAAGACCGCCCCGTTCGCGGCGGCGGGAGCGAACCGTTTCTGCGGTACTGCGCCCTGCGCGGACTGGAGCGGGCCTTCATGGACCTGGTCCTGGAGCCCGAGATGGTCCACCATTGCCTGGACAAGCTGTTCGACCTGGCCCGCCAGGACACCCTGCGGATCTTCCAGGCCATCCCCGGCCGCGTGGACATCACCTACGTCGCCGAGGACCTGGGCAGCCAGACGGGGCTGCTCATGTCGCCCGAGCAGATGCGCACCTTCCTCTTTCCGCGGATGAAAGGCATGATGGAGCTGACCAAGGAGCACGGCTCGCACGTTTTCACCCACTCCGACGGCGCGATCCGCGAGGTGATTGCGGACCTGATCGACCTGGGCGTCGAGGTTCTGAACCCCATCCAGTGGCGCTGCCCGGGCATGGAGCGCGAAGGGCTGAAGCGCGACTTCGGCGACAAGCTGGTATTTCACGGCGGAATGGATAACCAGCAGACGGTCCCCTTCGGCACCGTCGCCGAGGTCGAGCAGGAGGTGCTGGACAACCTGCGCATCCTGGGTTCCGGCGGCGGCTACATTCTGGCCCCCTGCCACAACATCCAGGCCGTCACCCCGCCCGAGAACATCATCGCCATCTACCAGGCGGGTTACGACGCCGGATGGTGCTAAGACACACGGCACCCAACAACGGCTGCACTAGGCCAGGGCAACCAGGGCCAGGACGGCGATCAGCAGGGCCGTTCTCCTTCGGCGGCGCGTTCTGGGGCGACGGCCCAGGCCGCACAGTCCCAGCGGCAGGGCCGCCAGGGCGGTGATCGTCAGGAGCGGGCCGCCCAGGCGGCTCAGCTTGATCGTGGCGTCCAGCCGGCGGTCGGACTCCGTGTCGGCGAAGTAAAGGTCGCGGGTCATCTGCCCGGGCGTCAGCACCGCGTGAAAGCGGGTGAGGAAGACCGTGCGAACGCGCGAGCGGCCGGTATGGACGAGCAGGTGGGCCATGCCGGGCCGCCCGTCGGCGTCGAACTCCACGAAAGTGGGCAGGGCCGCCTCGACGGCGAAGCCCGGTTTGCCGCTGCGGCCCATCTCCTTCAACAACTCCAGCACCGGCGTCTCGGGCAACTCGGGGCGGTTGCCGAGGCGCCTGGCCCCGGCCTTCATTTCGCGCAGTTCCCTGAAAGCGTAGCCGACCGGCCTCTGGCGATGTTCGGTCACCGTCAGCAGCAGAATCTCCGACTCCGGGGCCGCGGAGACCGAGGAGATCAGCAGCGGAAAATACGGCCGTTCGGTCGCGAACCTCAGCTTCAGCAGCGGCCCGGTCCTCTCGCCGTCATCGTCATCATCATCGTCCTCACCCTTCTCGCCGCCTACACCTTCCCGGCCATTCTCATCCTCCGGGTCGGGCAGAAGCTGATCGGCGGCAAACCGCAGGGCGACGAAGTAGAAGCCCTTTTCGCTGTAGCTCTGCAGCAGCGGTTCGGCCCCGGGCGGCAGGTGGAACTTCCGCTCGTTGAGCCACTGCAGCAGTCCGCCGCCGTCGCGGGCACTGAGGACCGCCAGCTCCATTTCGCCGATCCGCCTGGACTCCAGCATGGTGACGCCCAAGTCGATCTTCTTGACCCGGCCCGCCTTGCCCCGACAGCCGAGCGAAAAGCTGCCGCCTTCGGCGGCCACCAGGAGGGGGCGGCTCAGACCTTCCATGGCCTGCAGGATGGCCGGGTTGCCCTTGGAGACCTCGGGCCGCGACGGCACGGGCACCACCCAGGCGAAGTCGACCTCCGGTCCGCGGTAGTTGCTCTGCAGGCACAGGGTCTCGGTGCCGTCGAAGTGCATCAGGTAGGCCTGCTGGACGCTGCTCGACGGCTGCGGGGCGCCCTCCCGGCGCGTGTACTCGGCCGAGGCGAAGTATCCCCCGCCGGCCCACGCCGGCAATGCAGCCAACACAATGACCGCGGCGCAGAGGGCCAAACGTGTAACGCATCGCATGGCACAATCCTCCGGTTGATCAACCTCCAGGGGGCAGGCCCCGCCGCGGGCACATTGTCCGGGGGGGGCTAAGGTTCATTTGGAAGAAGCCGAGCCGAAGCGCTTGACGACGGTGACCTCGTTGCCGGTTTCGTTGTAGCGGACCTCGTCCATGAACTTCTTCGACAACAGGATGCCGAAGCCGCCTTC
>JAACEH010000143.1 GCA_011682595.1 Anaerolineaceae bacterium | reverse complement strand
TTGGGAGCCTGGAATGACCTACCGCATGCTGGTCGCCGACCTGGACGGGACGGTGCTGAACTCGCAGAACGAAGTGACGCCGGCCACGGTCGCGGCCCTGAAGCGGCTGGACGAGGCCGGCTGCCGCGTCGTCCTGGCCACCGGACGAAGTTACCGCACAGCCCTGCCCGTAGTCCGTGCGATCGGACTCGACCGGCCCGTTATTTGCCTGAACGGCGGCCTGGTCAAGCACCCGAGCGATCATCGCACAATCGACTCGACCGTTTTCGCTTCCGACGTCGCCCGCCGCGTGACCGAAACCATCCTGGCCCAGGGCAAGTCGGCCATCGTCTGCGTGGACGGTTTCACGCGCAACCTGGATTTCGTCCTGGTGCCCGGGCCGCATCACTCGCCCGACATGCAACAGTTCCTGGACCTCTACGCCGACCGTTACCACACGACCGACCTCGACGGCGCCGCCGAGGCCTTCCGAGGCTGTATGGAGATCGCCACCGTCGCTCCCGACGCGGTCCTGCAAGAAGTTCGCCGGGCGGTCGACTCGCAGCTCGATTTCCAAGTCCGCACGCTGATCATCCAGGCCCCGAACCTGGGGCTGAAGTTGTTCGAGGCTTTCGCTCCCGGGGTGAACAAGTGGGCGGCCGCCCTGCGGCTGGCCGACGGGTGGAAGATCCCAGCCGACCAGATCGCCGCCATCGGCGACGACGTCAACGACCTGGAGATGATCCGCCAGGCCGCCCTGGGCATGGCCATGGCCAACGCCGCCGAGTGCGTCCGCCAGGCGGCCGACCGCCTCGCCCCCTCCAACGACCACCACGGGCTGGCCGAGGTCGTCGACTGGCTGCTGAAAAGCTGAGCCCCGAAAAGCCGTTCGTGCCATACTTCATATATTCACCTCTCGGATCAAGCCGATGAACGGTTCCGGATGGATTTGGCGCCCTTGATAATGGCACAGGTCGGGCACGAGCACATGCCTGCACGGAAGTTACTCGTGATTGCCTCCGCCGGGCAGTTCTCGATGCAGGCCCCGCAGGCCTGGCAGGCATCCGGGTTCACCACTTCAGGCTTGCCGGCTGCATCGTCGAGGGCGAATACGTTGGCCGGGCAAACGATGTCGCACCGGCCGCAACCGATGCAGCGCTCGGGAATGATCTCAAGCTGCGTGGTCTTACGGCCCAGGACGAGTTCCTTGACGTTCGATCGCCACAAGGGCGACCAGCTGGGCATCTCGTAGCCAAGGTAGACCGACAGCAGGACGATCCATCCCGCCCAGCCGACAACGGCCCAGGGCCCCATCGTCCAGACCGTCTGCGAGATGGCCACGAAGATCGCCGAGGCGAGAAGACCGAGCCAGAGGCCTTTCTGCAGGCCGGGTCTGCCGGGCAGCCGGAATGCCAGCACGCTGTTGAGCACGGAAAGAACGAACACGAGGGCAATGGACTTCCACCACAGGCCGCCCAGCCAGACCGAAGCGACAAGCAGGGGCAGGACGAGAAACAGGAGCGAGTTAAAGCCGAGGTTGGTCCCCATGACAAAGCGGTCTTTAAGATCGAACCTTACGCGGCGGTGTTCCCGCGGAGCCTGTGACTTGCCGGCCCTCAGATAGGCAGCCAGGTGCTTGATGTCCACCGGGCCGAAGCGCGGCTGCCATTCCGTGCGCTCCTTCAGGGCCCCGACGTTTATTCCGACCGCCGACAATTGCGGGAGAATGAGGTTCCGGTGGTCGACCATGTTCTCGATGCCGCTTGTTCTGAGGATAGAGACGACGGTGTCGGTGGTGAAATGTCCGCCACCGGCTGCGCACCACACGTTGATGCCCCTGGTGGGGGCCACGAGCAGCCAGGCATCGAGGCCGTCGCGGCGCAATGCCTCGATGACCTTGCGTACGGTAAGCTCGAAGTTGCAGGTGACCAGGACCGGCGAGGAGCGGCCGGGATTGCCCACCCGGCGGAGCCCCGGCCTGGTGGGAAAGGGGAAAAGACGCCCGAAGAGCAGCCACAGGTCCTTGATGAGATTCCACATCATGCTTTCTCCGCCACGATGATGGCCAGTGTCCCGAGCAGGTACTCCTTGCGGGATGATAGCCGAAAACCCGCTCGCTCAAGCCGGCTCTCAATTCCCTTGAGTGCGTGTGTCGTGTTCTGCGTCAGCAGGAAGGTCAGCGCCACCAGTGGCCAGCGGACCAGAGAGGAAATAATCCGCTGCCACCACCGCCCGGGCGGCACCTCGTCGGCCAGGACCAGCCTGCCGCCCGGCTTAAGGGCCTCGATGACAGCTCGTAACACGTGGTCGAGTTCGTCTTCTGAAAGTTCACTGAAGGAGAGGGTGGCCACGACGCGGTCGAAGCGCTGCGGCCCGAGGCGGTCGATCTCGGTCGCCGTCATGTGGATGAACTCGGCTTTCGGCGCGTTCTGGCGGGCCACGGCCAGCATGCCCTCGGAGACGTCAATGCCCACCACGCGGGCGCCGCGCTCGCTCATCAGGGCGGCCAGCCTCCCCGTCCCGCAGCCGATTTCCAGGACCTCCTGGCCGGGCTGCACACGGAGCGAGGCGATTTCCCGCTTGATTCGGCCGATCCGGCCGAGGGTCAGGATTCGCATGCCCCGGTCATACTTGGCCGGGGTCTGCTCCAGCATTTTCATGTAGACTAGTGTTGACATTGTTCGCTACCACCTTTCGGGACCGCTTGAGCATCCAGGCGTAACCGATCACAATCGAGAGGAGCGTCAGGGCGAAGGTCAGGGGCCTGGTGAGGCCAAGAAACTTCGGTCCCAGGAGCCCCATGTAGAGCGGGAGCATCGGCGATCCGCAACAGCCGGCCAGGAAACAAAGGCTCGCCCACAACAGGCCGCCCAAGGCCAGTCCCCCGGCCGACGCGGCCAGAGACTCCCGGCGCATGCGGATCATCCGAACCAGGCAGATGGCGGTGAAGGCTCCGGCCAGACCGTAAGAAAAGCCGAGCCAGTACTGCCCCGGCCCGATGTAGCGGCTCAGACGGGACTCTTCGGGCCGCTCGAATTCGTAGGAGGCCCATGTCCCATCCTTGTTTGACGGCCAAAGGCTGCCTGTGACGTAGAGGAAATGCCCGGCCAGAACCGCCAGGAAGACACCCGATACCAGCAGCCATTTCACGGCGCGACCTCCACGCCTTCGGCGTCGATGATCAGCCCCTTCTCGCCCCGAACCACCCGCCCGGTGATCTCGACCACGGTTTTCAGACCGGGCAGGCGGCCGGAGAACCTGACGGGAAGAATGGTCTCCGCGCAGGTCAACCTGCCGCAGGACTCGAACTCGCGGGAGTCGATGACGCCGAACACCCCTTCCGATTCCTTCAGGCCCACGACTACTGCCCGGAGCACGATCCGACCCTTGAAATCTTCAGGGCTCTTGGCCAGGTCATCGACCTGGACGATCTTCGAGGAGCTATCCGGCCCTGCCGTCACCGGAGGCCCCCGGTCGACGGGCCCATCCTCCTGGCGGATGAACGAGTAAGTGATCCCGGCGGCAACGACAACGGCGGCAAGAACAACGGCTACGATTCCCGCCTTCATGTTGCGGTCCTTTCTCTTGGTGCCCGTCCTGATGCCCGCATTCGGGCGTCCTCCGTGAGACACCACGCGCTGTCCAGAAGCTTGACCACGCATGGGTCGATAACACGATACAGAATCTGGTTCCCGTTTCGGCGGGGCTCGACAATGCCCCGGTCCGCCAGCCGCTGAAGCTGGTTCGAGACCGCCGTGGGCTTCATGCCCAGGGCTTCGGCAATCTCCGAGACGCATAGTTCGCCGGTCCGCGCAAGGGCATGCACTATCCGCAGCCGCGTGCCGTTGGCGAGCAGCTTGAAAACCTGTTCAAGCGGTAATGCCTGGACCCCGGTAAGCAGAGGCCGATTTTTGAGATCTGGTTTCTTCGGACAACACGTCGCCTCGCACTCTGGATCCATACTCATCTCCCTCGAATCAGCCCAACACTACTCCACTATATCGTGGAATAGCCGCCAAGTCAAGCCGTTCTCCTTCCGGGCTGCGGATTTTTCTCAATACGGGTGGAAGAGGAGGCGGTTTGCGTGGTGCGGTCCAGGCGCTGTTCGGGCTATGGGCCCGATGAAAAGATGGCCGGGAAGCGGGCCTGCGAAATGTCGGGGCTGTTGACCGGCCTGCCGTGCCACTCGGCCATGGCCCGGCAAGTGCGGACCATACCACGGGGATTGTTGGATTTTGATGCGTTAATGGCTGGGCAAAAACAAAAAAAGAGCGTAACCGGGTGGCTCATACCGACTTCTGTAAAATTATCGTCCAAAATGGTTTTAACGGATTGGTCTAGGAGGTGGACGGTCGCCGTGGTATCATGGCGGGTTGATGGTCCTGATGCGGCGGTGCTTGATCTTTTAAGTGGGTGGCTGGGAGGGAAGCCGATTAACGTCCTTCTGATTTATCCGGAGTGTCCCGACACATTCTGGAGCTTCAAGCACGCCTTGAAGTTCGTCCGCAAACGCGCCGGGTCGCCGCCGCTGGGGCTGCTCACGGTTGCGGCCATGTTGCCGCAAGAGTGGTCCATGCGACTGGTGGACCTGAACGTCACCAAGCTCCACCCGAAAGATCTGGCCTGGGCCGACTGCGCCATGGTCAGCGCAATGGTCATCCAGCGAGAGTCCGCGCGGCTGGTCATCAGCCGCTGCAAGGCGGCCGGGTTGAAGGTGGTTGCCGGGGGGCCGCTGTTTACCGTCGAGTACGAGCAGTTTGACGAGGTCGATCACTTCGTGTTGAACGAAGCCGAGTTGACGCTGCCGCCGTTTCTGGCCGATCTGGCCCAAGGAAAAGCCAAACGCCTTTACACTACCCCCGAGTTCCCCGACGTCCACCAGACGCCGGCTCCCAAGTGGGAGTTGATGGACCTGAAACGGTATGGCTGGATGAGCATCCAGTTTTCCCGTGGTTGCCCGTTCAACTGCGACTTCTGCAACGTCACCTCGCTGTTCGGCCATAAGCCGCGCACCAAGACCCCGCAGCAGGTCATTGCCGAGTTGGACGGTCTCTACGCCACGGGTTGGCGGAGCGGCATCTTCTTCGTGGACGACAACTTCATCGGCAACCCGAAAGCCCTCAAGACGGGGTTGCTGCCGGCCCTGATCAAGTGGCAGAAAAGCCACCCCGGAATCCCGTTCAACACCGAGGTCTCGATGAACCTGGCCGACGACGAGGAGCTGATGCGGATGATGGTCGAGGCCGGATTCTGCACGGTCTTCATCGGCCTGGAGACGCCCGACGAGATGGGCCTGGCCGAGTGCAACAAGAAGCAGAACCAGGGCCGCGACCTGGTGGCCGACGTGAAGCGCCTGCAGAGGGCCGGCCTTCAGGTGCAGGGGGGTTCATTGTCGGCTTCGACAGCGACGAGCCTTCGATCTTCCAACGGCAGATCGACTTCATCCAGAACAGCGGCATCGTGACGGCCATGGTCGGCTTGCTTCAGGCCATGCCCGGCACGCGGCTCTACGACCGTCTCAAGGGCGAGGGTCGGCTGCTCGGCCAGATCTCGGGAGACAATGTCGACGGGACGACAAACATCCTGTCGCGGATGAGCGCCGAGCGGCTGCGCGAGGGATACTATAAGATCCTGGATCACATCTATTCGCCGAAGAACTACTACCGGCGAATCCGGACCTTCCTGCGGGAATACCAGGCCCCCAAGACGACAACACGCATGCAGTATCAGGACATCCTGGCCTTCCTCCGCTCCGCGTTTCACCTGGGCGTCATCAGCAATGGCCGACTCCACTACTGGTGGCTCCTGATATGGACGCAGTTGCGCCACCCAGAATTGTTGCAGGAGGCCATCACGCTGTCCATCGTCGGCCACCATTTCCGCAAGGTCTGCAAGCTGCACGTCCTGAAGCCGGCGCCGAGCGCGTGAGAGCCCGACACAAAATGCAAAATATGTGGCCGGCAAGGGCCTTCAAAGGCAGCCGGTGCCGCCGTTTTGCCGGTCTCAACTGGCCAATAACGCTCTTATCAGTACAGAAGAACGCACCTCTGTGCCCCGGTTGTGACGCTGTCGGACCACTGCCAAGCCGGCGACATCGAAAAAATGGCGGATTTCATATTTTTCCGAACAAATCCTGACGCCGTCTTTCCAGGGGCTTTCCGACCGTGCAACCGGCACATCTTACCTAGGGTGACACATCTCGCCGCACCGCCAATGCAGCATAACCCACATGGCCACAATGTGTTACGCGATTCTCGGGCTTGCCCTCCGGTGGACCGTCACGAAGTCCGCTCTTGACAGATCCCGTCAAGCTCCTCTCAACAAAGGGCTGTTGAGATTTGACTGCGGGCAATTCTTGGGTTATATTTTTGTGCCCTGTGAAGGGGGCCAGGCACGGTCAAGTGCATTTTTGCTGAGATTCATCGCTGTTTACGGGGAGAGGGATGGTTAAGGACGTTTACACTACGGGGGAAGTGGCTCGCGTCTGTCGAGTGAGTCCTCGCACGGTGTCCAAGTGGTTCGACTCAGGTCAACTCAAGGGCTACCGCATTCCTGGCAGTAAAGACCGCCGTATTCCACGCGACCAGCTTCTGCGATTCATGCGAACTCATGGCATTCCTCTGAAGGGCCTTGAGATCGGCGTGACCCGCGTGCTGATTGTCGACGACGAGTACGAGATGGCCGACCTGCTCCGCACCAGTCTGGAGCGGGACATCGGCTATTCGGTCCAGGTTGCCAGCAATGCTTTCGAGGCCGGGATGATGGCCGACGGCTTTCGGCCGCACGTCATCCTCTTCGAGTTGAACTTGTCGGACTGCGACGTGCGAACGGTCCTCAAAGCGCTGAAGAGCAACCCGGACCTGGCCGCCACGCGAGTGATCGCCGTCGGCGGCAGCGAAGGCGACGCCCAGCAGTTCACGAGCTTCGGCTTTGAGAGCTTTCTGCCGAAGCCCTTCAATCTCCGGGCTGTCGTGCGTGAGATTGAAAGCGCCACGAACCTGCTATCGTAGTCCAATTATCTAGAGTTTCCCTCCGGGGTCTTTCGTCTACTTTTGCGGGGAGACGGAAGGCCCCTTTTTCGCGCCCGCGAACCCGCCGGGACAAACAGAAGCGACCGCAGCCACATCAATGGCCACGGCCGCTTTCGCTCTTCTTGCTTTTGCCTGATCCCTAGCAGGACTTCGGCGGCTCGAACTCCCCAGGATGGCGACGCTTCAGTTCCTCGACCGCATGGCCGCGATCGGTCTTTTTCAGCCGCTGGCAATACTCCGGCAGCATGCCCCGGGCGTGGAACGGGCCGCCCTCGGCTATAACCGTCCACAGCGGATCGACCGTGTGCCCTTGGGGCATTGTGAACATCATCTCGTCGTGCCACTGGCTCAGCCGGTAAACGGCCTCGCGGCAGACGTCGGGCCGCTGGCCGGCCAGGTTCTTCTGCTCGTGAGGGTCCTCGACCACGTTGAACAACATCTCCTTCGGGAACAGGTGGAACCCGTCGTGGTAGGTCCGCATGTAAATCCACGGCCCGAAGCGCACGCTCCGCTGGCAGACGTGGCAGCACTGGCTCAGCACCAGGTAGTCGCGCCCCGTGTCCGCGCCGCCGGTCAGGGCCGTTGCGTAGCTCTGCCCGTCCCAGCGTCGGCTCGGCTCTATGTTCAGCATCTCGGCCAGCGTCACCGGCAGGTCGAGGTTCAGGTGCAGCCCCTGGTCCACCCGGCCGGCCTTGGCCCGGCCCGGCCAGCGGATAATCATCGGAATCCGCCCCGTGATCTGGTCGGCCGTGGCGTGCTCGCCGTAAATGCCCAGCTCGCCCAGACACTCGCCGTGATCGCTACTGATGATAATCACCAGGTCGTCGAAAACCCCCTTGGCCTTCAGGGCCTCGAACAGTTTGCCGCAGTGCTGGTCGGCGTAACGGATGCCGCAATCATAGCCGTCGATCATCTTCCGCAGGTCGTTCATGTTTTCGATCCGGCCAACCTGCCGCGGATGCTGATCGAACGTCCGGTCGTCCCACATGGCAACTTCCCTGGCCCCGTGCGGGCCGACCTTCTTGCGATGCCGGGCCAGCACCTCTTCGGTCAGCCACCCCGGCAGAGGGTCGTCCTGGAAGGGGTTGCCCAACTCCTCCGGGGCCCGGTACGGAGTGTGCGGATCCCAGTAGTTGACGTGCAGAAACCAGTTGTCCTGCTCGCCGTTATCCTCAATCCACTTGAGGACCGTCGGGGTGATTTCCTCGGCCGACTCGTTGCCGCCCTTGCCCGCCGGGTTGTACATCTCGTTGAACTGCTTGTAGAACCACCAGGCGTCGTGCCGCCATGGCCGACCAGGCCGGTGTGAATGCCGAACTGCCCGCTCCACAGCGCAGCCCGCGACGGCAGACACGGAGCGTCGCTGCAGAAGTAGTTCTC
>JAACEH010000357.1 GCA_011682595.1 Anaerolineaceae bacterium | reverse complement strand
CCGGCATTCAGGACGACGCCGAACCGTCCCCGGCCGCCGAAGGCGATGACGACATTATCCAACTGAGCGAAGACGACCTCCTGGACAACTGACCCAACGATCCGCGATCCGCGCACGTTCCGCAGATGATGCCCGCCATTGCCTCGGCATCTCCATTTCGCAGCCAGCGTCCGTTCCTCACAACAACTTACCTTTGGTCTTCTACTGCAAAGCCCACTGCAACACGACGCCTACCCAACGTCCGATAATAGATGTTATGTTGCATTGCGGGTTAGGCGGCTTCTTAAAGGATGGTTTCCAGGAAGCCGGTGTGGACGTGGCCGCGGAGGAAGGCTTCGCTGGTCAGGATGCGCTTGTGCAGCGGGATGCTGGTCTTGATGCCGGCGACGTCGAACTCGTCGAGAGCCCGGAGCATGCAGGCCACGGCCTCGGCCCGGGTCGGTTGGTGGACTATCAGTTTGGCGATCAGCGAATCGTAGTTCGGCGGGATGGTGTAACCTTCGTAGCACTGGGTGTCGACTCGCACGCCGAGGCCGCCCGGCAGGCGGAAGCGGCTGATGGTGCCCGGGCAGGGACGGAACTCGTGGTCCGGGTCCTCGGCGTTGATGCGGCACTCAATGGCATGGCCTTCCTGGCGAATATCGCGTTGCCGCATACCCAGAGGTTCGCCGGAGGCGATGCGCAGTTGCCATTTGACCAGGTCCAGGCCGGTCACCATCTCGGTAATCGGGTGCTCGACCTGAATGCGGGCGTTGACCTCGAGGAAATAGAACTTGCGGTTGGCGTCGAGGATAAACTCGACGGTTCCGGCGCCGACGTAGTCGGCGGCGCGGACGATTCGCACGGCGGCCTTGCAGAGTTCGTTGCGGAGCGAGTCGTCGATGTTCTCCTCGACCAGTTTCTGGTGCCGCCGCTGAAGCGAGCAGTCACGCTCCCACAGGTGAACGACATTGCCGCGGGAGTCGGCCAGGATCTGGACTTCGACGTGCCTGGGCCGCTGGACGTACTTCTCGATGTAAACGGTCCCGTCCTTAAAGGCCACCTCGGCCTCGCTGCGGGCCTGCTTGATGGCGCTGGTCAGATTGATGTCGTTGTGGCTGACCCTCATTCCTCGGCCGCCACCGCCGGCTGCAGCCTTGATGATGACCGGATAGCCGATCTTGTGAGCGACGGCCAGGGCCTGCTGCTCGTCGGAGATGGGGCCGTCGCTGCCCGGGACGGTGTAGACCTTGGCCCGGCGGGCAATGTTGCGGGCCTGAATCTTGTCGCCGACGGCCCGCATGGCTTCGACGCTGGGCCCGATGAACTCGATGTTGCAGGACCGGCAGACCTCGGCGAAGTGAGCGTTCTCGGCCAGGAAGCCGTAGCCCGGATGGATGGCCTCGACGTCGGCCACCTCGGCGGCCGAGATGATTCGCGGGATGTTCAGGTACGACTCGGCGGGGCTGGCCTGGCCGATGCAGATGGCCTCGTCGGCCAGATGAAGGTACCCGGCATCGCGATCGGCGGTCGAAAAGACGGCCACGGTGCGAACCCCCATCTCGCGGCAGGCGCGAATGATTCGCAGGGCGATTTCGCCTCGATTGGCAACCAGGACTTTGGAGAACATTACACACCCTCGGCCGCAGTGGTCACTCCGTGCGGCTCCAGTTGCTTGAGAGTCAGTTGGGTTCGATCAGGAACAGCACCTGATCGAACTCGACGGCGGCCTCGTTTTCGACACAAACCTTGGAGATCGTTCCCGAGACCCCGGCCTTGATTTCGTTGAAGACCTTCATGGCCTCGATGAGGCAGACGACCGTATCGGGGTTGACGGTATCGCCGGCCGAGACGAACTGCCTGGCGTCGGGACCGGCGGACCAGTAGAAGGTGCCGACCATGGGCGAGGTGATTTTCAGGTGGTCGTCGTCCGCAGTCTCGGCGGCTTCTGCGGCAGCCGGGGCCCCCTGCTCTGCGGGCCGTGCGGCTGTGGCCGGCAGGGGTGCAGCGGCCGGGGCGGCGGCCACGGGAGCCGGGACGGCCCGCTTGCTGAGCCGCACGGCCAAGTCGCCGTACTCGTACTCCAGTTCGACCAGGCCGTTCTCGTCCATCAGCTCGATCAGCTCGCGCAGGGCCTGAAGGTCGACCAGTTGGCCGGCCTCCAACGGCACGGCGTCATCATCGCCTCTTTTTCCCATGTCTTCCATGGTCTCTCCGATCCGGTATGGTCCAGTCCGGCCGCCCTCCCAGCTATGGCTTGCTGGCGAACCTGGGACGGCCGGGATAGACCCCCCTGGCCCGCCTTCACCGCCAAAGCGTCACCGACTGGTCCGCAGCCTGACCTGGTCCAACAGTTTTGGCAAACGGGAAAGGACCCTTCGGCCCTTCCCCGTAATCAGCACATCGTCCTCAATTCGGATGCCGAACCGTCCCGGCACGTAGAGGCCGGGCTCGATGGTGATAAGCATCCCCGGCTCGAGCACAAGGTCGCCGGACTTCGGCGAGACGCTCGGGGCCTCGTGGACATCGCGGCCCAGTCCGTGGCCG
>JAACEH010000142.1 GCA_011682595.1 Anaerolineaceae bacterium | reverse complement strand
GTCGGCAGGCCCGAACTGGCACGCCGCCTGGCCATGGCCCTGGCTTTCCCCATCAGCACGCGGGATGCCGCCGCCCTGGCCCGTCGCCTGACCCGACCAACAATAGATGCCCGTCCCGAATCCACTGCCGATCCGTTCGTCAAACCTCTATTGTAGAAAGGAACCGTAACCATGGAAATCGACCTGTCACCTCTGTCCAAAACCACGAGACTACTGCTGAGTGTGCCTCTGAAGCCGCTCCAGGGCACACGCTTCCAGCCCACGGGTTTCCCCGACCTGGGCGCAGCGACCTACCAGGCCGGCGACGTGCCCTGCCTGCTGGTCGAAAGCGCCCAGTCCATGGCCAACCGCCTGGAAGCCGTTTGCTGGCTCTTGGGCGAGAACCAACTCCGCGAGCCGCTCCAGGGCCTCAGTTACATCCGCGTCGAGCAGGATGGGCGATACCTCACCAGCTCTATCACCGAAGCCCATCGCATCAACAGCCCGTACATCCTTGAGGGCAAGGACCGCTCGTTCTTGACGACCTTGGAAGAAGCCGTTTCGCCAATGGCCGAAGGGCCGATCGACCGCGGCAAGCTTGCGGAGACCCTGTGCCGGTACGACATCAGCAGTCTGCTTCATGGCGTCTTTCTGGCAAAGAAAAACCTGGCGGGTGGGCGGTTGCGGGTCGCCAGAGCGCTGTCGGCATTCATTGAGGCCACACAGACACGAGTTGCGGCCTCGGGCGGCGTGAAGAATGACCATGTCAACCCTTCCGGTGATACGACAAAAGGGTTCGGCAACGTGCCCTTCCATCGCGAGGAATATACGGCCGAGGCGATCACCGCCTACTTCAGCCTCGATCTGGGACAGATTCGCGGATACGGTCTGGGCGAAAGTGTCGAGCGGCTGCTGACCCTCCTGGCCTTGTACAAGATTCGCGCCTTGCTTGACGGCGACCTGCGGCTGCGCACCGCCTGCGACCTTAGGCCCGCCAACGGCAGCGAACAGATCATGGCCGACACGCCCGAGGGCTTCACGCTGCCTTCACTGAGTGAACTCGAAAAGGCGATGCCCGAGGCGATCAAGGCCTGCCAGGACAGCATGGCCGGCGTGACCACCGTGACCTATACGCGCAGCGCCAAGAAAGGCGCCGGCAAAGACACGGATACGCCCGACACCGACGGCGACACCAATGGAGGGTAACCCATGCCAACCATCGCACTGAAGTTTCTCTCCGGCCAATACCACGCCACGCCCTGGGGCCGGCATGTCAACGAGGGCGACGTCGAATGGCCGCCCAGCCCGTGGCGGATCCTCCGGGCCCTGTTGGCCACCGGCTTCGCCAAGTTGGGATGGAAAGACGTTCCGGACAAGGCCCGTACGCTGATCGCCGCCTTGGCCACGACGACGCCCGACTATCGTCTGCCGCCAGGCGAAGTGGCCCATACCCGCCACTGGATGCCTATCATCGAAGGGCGCAAACAGAAAACCACCAAGGTCATCGATGCTTTTGTCCGTCTCGCCTCCGACGAGGAGTTGCTCATTCATTACCCGGTCTCCCTGTCTCCGGAACAACAAACCCTGTTGAAACGCCTCGTGGAAAACCTCAGCTATTTCGGACGGGCCGAAAGTTGGGTCCTGGGCCGAGTCATCCAGAACGGCACACCCGATGCCGCATGGTGCCGGCCGGCACAGAACGGCGGTGCGATGCCGCGCGAACCCGGTCGGGACCAAGTTGCCCTGCTGACGCCCGTGCCGGCCGACAACTACATCCAGTGGCGAGCCCAAGCCGTCAAACAGGCACTCGCGACAACCGAAGAAGCAGTCCGCATCAAGGACAACAAGAAAAAAATCTCCAAGGCCCAACGCGCAAAAGCTCTTGCGCCCTACCCCGAAAACCTGCTCGACTGCCTGACGACCGATACGGCTGTGTTGCAACAATATGGCTGGAGCCAGCCGCCCGGCTCACAATTCATCCTCTACAACAGGCCGGCCGGAACGCTTGAGAGGCGGCCGCCGAAGCCAAGGGCTCGACGCCACCGTGTAACGCCCGTCGAGGCCGCCCTGCTGGCCTTGAGTTCGGACACTCGCCACGGAGACGTACTGCCTCGCATGACCCGTTGTCTGCCACAGGCCGAACTGCTGCACCAGTCCCTGGTCAGTTTACTGGGCGATGAAGCGCCGCAATGCACCGCGCTTTCCGGCCGAGACCCAACCGGCAAGCCGCTCGCGGGACACCGACACACCCACTTTCTACCGCTCGACCTCGACGAAGATGGCCGTCTTGACCATGTGATCCTCTATGCTCCGATGAAGCTGGACGCCAAAGCTCAGCGGACCATCCTTAAACTGCGGCGAACCTGGACCAAGGGAGACGACCGCGACATCATCGTCACTTGCGCCGGCTTCGGCGATCTGGAACAGTTCGCCAGCCAACTCCGCCGGAAATCGGGACGGCCGCTCCCCCTGTTGGCCAAGACCGAACGTTGGGTAAGTTACACTCCATTCGTACCGCCGAGACACCTCAAGAAATCCAAGAACACGTTGCCGGAACAGGTCAAGGCCGAACTGGCCAGCCGCTCGCTTCCACCACCCGTTGAGATCGCCGTACTCAACAGAGAAGAACTTGTCGACCGCCGGCTGCTGCGATTCGTCCGTGCCCGCCGACAAGGAAAACCCCAGCCACCGGCACCACGCGCCTTCGGCTTGCGACTGACCTTCGCTCAACCCGTCAGCGGGCCCCTCAGCCTGGGCTACGCCAGCCACTACGGTCTGGGCCTGTTCGCCGCGGAGGAATGATTGGTGACCAACTCCAATGCTACAACAACGGAGAACTCCTCGGCCGGGAATTCGCCCGACCTCCTGCCCGTCCGCATGCTCAACGAGTTCGCCTACTGCCCGCGGCTTTTTCACCTCAGGCACGTCATCCGGGCCTACGAAACCCGACTCGATCAGCTTGTCACGCATCCGATTTTCGATTATCGTTGTTCCTGGCGAAGCATCATTCGACTTCAGGCACGCCTGCTCGCTCGATGGCTCCGCGGAGACGTGCCCGAATACACCGGAATGGTCACGCGGTGATCTATGCGAAACCGTTACCTGGTTGCCTACGACATCTCCGACGACCGGCGCCGAAACAGCGTCTTCAAAACCCTGATGGCCAATGGCGACCACATGCAGTTCAGCGTCTTTCTTTGCGATCTCAGCGACATGGAACTGGCCCGACTCAGGGGCCAACTGACCGAGACCATCAACCAGCGGCAGGACCAGATCATCGTCCTGAACCTCGGCCCGGCCGAAAGCAGTCTCTCCGCACGACTGGAATGTATCGGACAGGCCTATGCGCCGCCAAGCCGTTGCATGATCATTTGACCGGCGAGCGGCGAAGTGATTCAGAATTCTCGGGGGGCGCTCGAACTCTTTGGCAAGTAAAGACTTAAGGAGCAAACGGACATGGCTCCCGCCACACAAAAGTCGCCGCTGCAAGCAACCTCTCGAAAACAGCTTCATAAGCTGTTATACTGGACCAGGTTGCAAAGGCGACCATTTCCGCGCCATCCAAGGCGCGGCCCCATTGAAGCGGTCTGACCATTGGTGCGTCGGCGATGACTTCACCTAATTTCCGCGCCATCCAAGGCGCGGCCCCATTGAAGCTCGGCAGGCCGCGATCACGACGAGGTTTGCCCACCGCATTTCCGCGCCATCCAAGGCGCGGCCCCATTGAAGCGTCCACGACCAGCACGTCAAACTGTCCGGGATCGAAATTTCCGCGCCATCCAAGGCGCGGCCCCATTGAAGCGACTTTCTCGACGGCGACGAGGTAAACGGGCACGAATATTTCCGCGCCATCCAAGGCGCGGCCCCATTGAAGCCTGACGGCCCCCCAGGCCGCCTCTCTCTGGGCCCGCATTTCCGCGCCATCCAAGGCGCGGCCCCATTGAAGCCAGCCTCCAGCGCCCGGCGGGCCTCCTGCCGATGCTCATTTCCGCGCCATCCAAGGCGCGGCCCCATTGAAGCGCCTTGGGGAGGGCGCATCGGCCGAAAGCATGACGCCGGGGCAACGACACCGGGGCAACGGTTGACTTGACGAGCCCGGCCGCCTAGAATCCGTTAACGAAACGCTTTATCCCACTGGCCGAAGGAGACTATTGAACATGGCAGAGGAAAATCTTGTTGTTCTGACCGATGAGAATTTCGACGCGGAGGTCACGCAGGCCAAGGTGCCGGTTCTGGTCGATTTCTACGCCGACTGGTGCGCACCGTGCCGCATGATGGCCCCGATCATCGATGAACTGGCCGATGAATACGCCGGCAAGGTTAAGGTTTGCAAGATCGACACCGACGCCCATCGCGACGCCCCAAGCCGCTTCGGCATCAGCGCCATCCCGACGGTCATCCTCTTCTCCGGCGGCGAGATCGTCCAGAGGTTTGTCGGCGTCAGCAGCAAAACCGACTTCGCAACCGCCCTGGACGCGGCAACCATCTGAGGCCAACCGACGGTTAAGAAACCAAGGGCGTCGCCCGCTGAGCGCGAGCGGCGACCCCTTTTTACGCCCTTCCACACCAAGTGTCTAGCGGGCGGACTTGAACTGGCCGACAAGCTCCGCCCGATTCTTGGCCCGCATCAGGCTTTGGCCGACCAGAATCGCCTGGACCCCCGCGGCAAGAAGTCGGCCGACGTCGCCGGCCGTGCGGATGCCGCTCTCGGCTACCAGGAGCCGATCGTCGGGCACCTGCCCCGCCAGGCGGACGGTCGTCTGAAGATCGACCGAGAAAGTGCGAAGGTCGCGATTGTTGACGCCCAGCAGCTTGGCACCCGAGGCGACGGCCCGCTCCAGGGCCCGCTGGTCGTGCGACTCGACCAGCGGCTCCATGCCCAGTTCGCGGCCCAGCGACACCAATTCCGCCAGCTCGCCGGCGGCCAGGGCGTCGGCGATCAGCAGAAACGAATCGCCCCCCCAGGCCCGGGCTTCCCAGACCTGGTAGGCCTCCAGAAGAAAATCCTTCCGCAGCACGGGAAGTCCGCCGGCACTGCGGACCTCGTCCAGGTACTCCAGACGGCCGCCAAAGTATTTTTCGTCGGTCAGCACGCTGACGGCGTCGACCCCGGCCTCGGCATACCCGGCGGCGATGGTCCGCGGATTGAAATCGCTGCAGATTTCCCCCGCCGACGGGCTGCGTCGCTTGATCTCGGCAATCACCCGAACCGCCCCCCCGGGCTCGCGGGTCAGGGCAGCCGCCATGTCGCGGGCCGGGGGGCGGTCGCCGGCCCGGGCTCTGACCTCGGCCAGGGACAGGGCCGCCTTGCGATCGGCGAGTTCGCCGCGCTTATGCCGGAGTATCTCGGCCAGGATGTCGGGAAGATCGTTCACGCATGGCCCCCTGGAAAACGCTTGCCTCGCATGGGTCAGTCAAACTATCATTCGCCCTGACAACCAGAATATCGCAAGGAGCGGCAAATGCAAACCTTCACTGTACGAACTTCGAGCCGCCAGCAGATGATCGACATCACCGA
>JAACEH010000141.1 GCA_011682595.1 Anaerolineaceae bacterium | reverse complement strand
GCGGTCCGATATAATGGTTGAACCTGTTTGGAATAGAGGCCCTTGGCAGAGACGACCGACAAAGAATCTTCCCCGACCCCACAGCCGCAACCGGCCGGCGGAACCCCTTCGCGCCTGCGCGGCCACGACCCGTCCGAAGAGTCGCCGTGCAGCCGCTGGCGGCTGGTCGACCTGGTGGATGTCGAGACGTTGCAGAAACTCCAGGACGGGTTTGCCGAACTCTGCGGCGCCGCGGTCAGCATCCGCGACGCCGAGGGCACGCGCATCACCAGGCCCAGCCGGCCCAACCGCTTCTGCACCGCCATCGCCGAACACCCCGACATAGAGCGGCGCTGCCGGCAGAGCAACCAGGAGTCGGGCCGCCAGGCGGCCCGCACCGGGCGGCCCGCCAAGTACGTCTGCCACGCCGGGCTGACCCAGTACGCGGCAACCATCGAACTGGAAGACTGCGTCCTGGGAACTATCGTCCTGGGCGACCGGCCCGAGAAACCGTTCGACCGTCACGAGATTGACGCCCTGGCCGCCGACCTGCACGTCGAGGCCGACCAACTGTGGCAGGTGGCACAGGAAATCATACCCTGGTCCGACCAGCAGATGAAAGCGGCCATCGACTTTCTGCAACTGACCGCCAACACGATCACCAGCATCTGCTACCAGCAAGCGGTGCTGAGCCAACGGATCGAAGAGCTGAAGGTCATCGACGAGACGACCCGCATGCTGGCCAGCGGGCTGGATCTGGACACGGTGCTCGGCAACATCGTCAAAACCATGGCCGAGATCATGAAGGTCAAGGCCTGTTCCGTGCGGCTGCTGGACGAAACGGGCAAGGAACTGGTCATCAAGGCGGCCTATAACCTGAGCCGCGATTATCTGAAGAAGGGGCCGGTGCTGGTTGCCGAGAGTTCCTGGGACCGGGCCATCCTGGCCGGCCAGGTGATCCGCATTCGCAACATGGCCACCGACCCGAAGGTCCGCTACCCGGCCGAGGCGCGGCGCGAAGGACTGGTCGGCTCGCTGGGCGTCGGCCTGGTGGCCAGCGGCGACGCCATCGGCACGCTGCACATCTACACCGGCCGGGAGCGCGATTTCACGGACGAGGAGGTGCGGCTGTTCCGGGCCGTGGCTGGCCAGGCGACCATGGTCATCGAGCGCTCCCGACTGCTTCAGGAACGGGTGGCCAGGATGCAGATGGAACACGAACTGCAACTGGCCGCCGAGGTCCAGAAGCGGATGTTGCCCAGCCGGCCGCCCTGCATCCCGGGGCTGGACATTCACGCCATCAACATCCCCAGCCGCCAGGTGGGCGGCGACTTCTACGACTACATCGTCATGCCCGAAGGCCGCACCGGCATCGTCATCGCCGACACCGTGGGTAAGAGCATTCCGGCGGCCATCCTGACGGCCAGCGTCCGCAGCGCACTGAGGGCACAGGCTCAGAACATCTTCAAGATCGGACAGGTCGTCGGGCGGGTCAACCTGATGCTCTGCGCGGACAGCCAGCCCGGCGAGTTCGTCACGCTCTTTTACGGAGTGATAGATTCGGTCACCCACCGCATGGCCTACTGCAACGCCGGCCACGATCCGCCGCTGCTGCTGCGCGACGGCCGGATCACGCCCCTGACAACCGGCGGGCCGCTGCTGGGCGTCATGGATACGGCCCACTTCACCCGCCAGAGCATTCAACTGCAGCCCGGCGACACGCTGCTGTTCTATACCGACGGCATAATCGACGCCATGGATTACAATCACCAGCGCTACGGTCGCCGGCGGATGACCGAGTCGCTGCTGACCCACGCCGCGGAGCCCTACAGCGCCGAAGACCTGGCTGCACAACTGCTGTGGGACGTGCGCCGCTTCGCCGGATTCAGAGTCCGCACCGACGACCTGACGCTGATCGTTATCCGGGTCAATTCCGACTGACCTTCGCCGGCCGCTCCTGCGGACTGTACGGCAAAGGACGCCCACGCCTGGGAGGGGGCGAAGCGGGGACATTGTTTGCAGAATGAACCGGACTTACTCGAGACGCCAGGAGCGCCCCTGGCGGATGACGCGGCGATAGACGGTGTTGCGTTCCTGCCCCCGGAAGCCGGCCTCGCTGATCATCGCTTCAATCTCTTCGACGCCCAGGGCCTGGGGCGTCTCGGCTCCGGCGGCATGGGTTATTCTCTCCCGGACCACCGTGCCGTCAATGTCGTCGACGCCGAAATGCTGGCTGAGTTGGGCCACCTCCAGAGAGAGCATGATCCAGAAGGCCTTGACGTGCGGAAAGTTGTCCAGCATCAGCCGGCCGACGGCCAGGGCCCGCAGATCCTGGTGGCAGGTCGTCCCGGCCGCCCGCGGGCCGCCGGTGCGGGCCAGCTCGGTGTTCTTCGGATGGAAGGCCAGGGGAATGAAACTCATGAACCCGCCGCTATGGTCCTGAAGCTCGCGCAGGCGCAGCAGGTGGTCGATTGTTTCGGCCGCCGTCTCGATGTGGCCGTAGAGCATGGTCGCGTTGGAGGGGATGCCCAGGTCGTGGGCTTCGGCCATGACCTGCAGCCAGCGCCGGGCGGACAGTTTCTCCGGGCACAGTTCGCTGCGGACTCGCTGCTCGAAGATCTCCGCCCCGCCTCCGGGCAGGCTGCCCAGGCCGGCCTCGCAGAGCATCTGCAGCGTGCGGCGAACCGTCAGCCCGGCCCGTCCGGCCAGGTGGGCGATCTCCACGGCTGTAAAGGCCTGCAGGTGAACCTCCGGCAACAGTTCTTTCAGGTGGCTCAGCATCTCGACGTAATAATCGAAGGGCAACTCCGGATGCAGGCCGCCGACAATGTGCAACTCGGTGGCCCCGGCGGGGCCGGCCTTCCGCGCTTCGGCGACCACCTCCTCGACCGTCATGGTGTACGCCCCCGCGGCCTCGGGCCGGCGGCTGAAAGCGCAGAACTTGCACCGGTTCTCGCACACGTTGCTGTAGTTGATGTGCTGATTGACGACGTACCAGGTGGTCAGGTCGTTGTGCCGGCGGCGAACGACAGTGGCCAGGCGGCCCACGGTCAGCAGGTCCGGCGTCTCGATCAGCAAGAGGCCGTCCTCGGCGCCGAGACGCTCGGCCTCGAAGACCCGCCGGGCCACCGGCTCCAGGCGGGGGTCGATGATGGCTTCCAGGATGTCACTTGCCACAGGTTCACTCAACATGATCTTCACTTCCCCAAGCAGCGGCGCCGGCACATTATAACAGGACGTCGGCCACGGCACAGGCGGCGAAGACAAGGCCGCCCGTGGCATTGACCGTGAAGAAGGCCCGGTCCAGGCGACTGAGGTCTCCGGGGCCGACCAGGCGATGCTCCCAGACCAGCAGGGCCGACATGGCGGCCGCCCCGGCCAGGTAGGCCCAGGACAGGCGGAACTCGCCGGCCAACAGCCCGCTGCGCGAGAGCAGGTACAGGGCGGCCAGCAGGACAATCGTGCCGGCGTGGTTCAGCCGCGATATCCAGATGGCCCGCCCGACCCCGAAATGCACCGGGACACTGCACAGGCCGACTCGGCGGTCGTGCTCGAGGTCCTGCAGGCTGTAAAGAATGTCGAACCCGGCCGTCCAGAGCATGACCGCCAGCCCGAGCAGAACCGGCGGCCAGGCCACACTCGCGGTCAGGGCAATCCACACCCCGAGCGGGCTGAGGCCCAGGGCCAGCCCGAGAACGTAGTGCGACAGAACGGTGAACCGTTTCGTGTAACTGTAGCCGCACAGGACGGCCAAAAGCGGCAGGCAGAGGATTCCCGGCCAGGGGTTGCCAAGCAGCGGAATAAAGGCCAGGGCACAGGTCACGAAGACCACGGCGGCGACCAGGGCCAGGGCGGCCACGCTCCGCACTGAGAGTTTGCCGGCCGGAATGGCCCGCCGGCGCGTCCGGGGATTCAGGGCGTCGAGCCTGGCGTCGACAACCCGGTTGAAGGCCATGGCCGCGGTGCGGGCGGCGACCATGGCCACCAGCAGCAGGGCCGCCTCGGTCCAGCGGGGCCACCCGCCGCGGGCCCAGAAGGCCGCGACCGCCGCAAACGGCAGGGCGAACAGCGTGTGCGAGAACTTGATCGTTTCCAGGACCAGGCCAAGGCGGGCCAACAGCCCGGCCCCGGTCGGCCTAGCGACGTCGGCCGTGGCGGAAGGTTCGCTCACTGCTTGGGACTCCAGCGAATCGGCAGATCGTGTTCGACGCCGAGCACGTTCAGCACACGGGCCACAACGAAGTCAACCAGGTCGGCGATGCTCTGCGGCCGGTGGTAGAAACCCGGCATGGCGGGCAGGACGACGGCCCCGCTGCGGGACAGGCGGAGCATGTTCTCGATGATGATGTCCGTCAGCGGAGTTTCTCGCGGCACGACGACCAGCGGCCGGCCTTCCTTGAGCGTAACCATGGCCGCCCGTCGCAGGAGGTTGTCGGCCAGTCCGCCGGCCAGGGCGGCCAGGGTGTTCATCGAACAGGGGCAGACGACCATGCCGTCGGCAGGGTCCGCACCACCGGCAAGTTGCGAGTTCAGACGGTCCACCGGATGGTAGTGGATGCGGTCCCGCAGGGCCTTGTCCGGCCAGAGGTTCTCCAGGTCCGCCTGTGGGCCGGCCTGGCTGCAGGGGATTTCCTCGGCCATGACGCTCAGTCCCGCCGCGGTGACGGTCAGGTCGACCTCGGCCCCGCCGCGGGCCAGCAACTCCACCAGGCGGACGCCGTAAACGACGCCGCTGGTCCCGGTGATGCCGACTATGTAGCGGCTCATGGCGGTCCCCCGCTGGTCGGACGGCCGGGCTGCGGAGGATTGATCCTGGCAAGTTCCCGCTCCCACTGGTGCTTCTTCTGTTTGGCCAGGCGGGCCAGGTACGACTCCGGGTACTGGTCCAACAGTTCGTTGCAGTAATCGACAGCCCGCCGAAGGTGTCGCCAACGGTTTCCTTCGGCATTGGCCTCCAGTTCGGCCAGGGCCAGCAGGGCCAGGGCGGCGCCGTCGGTACCCCGGTAATCGGCCCGCACCTTCCGCAACATCCTGTCGCGTTCGTCCGCGCGAGGCGCCAGGGTGGCCAGATCGTAGGCCAGATTATCGGCCAGCGGACACGCCCCGCAGCGTTTCAGCAGGAGGGTCAACTCCGTCCGTTTGTTCTCGCTGGGCAGGAAAGGCGACAGGCTGAGATAGGCGGCCAGGATGGCATCGTCGGCACCGTCGGCCTGGCGGTTCTCGACCAGGAAGGCGTACTCCCTGCGAGCGATCTGGTACTGCTGTTCGATTCGCTCGGCCCGGGCGCGGGCTCGCAACCGCTTGCCCACCACCAGAAGGTCCGTGAAGACCGAGAGGTTCGACGTGTCGGGCAGCGGCTGATCGACCTCGTCGCCGTAGGTTTCGAAGAGCCGCCGGTAAGCCGCCTCGGCTTCCTCGAACTTTCCGCTACGGGCCAGGTGCCAGTTTGACGGCCGCTTCGGCAGCGTAGGGACTGTCGGCGAACTCGTCTCGGAGCCTCGTCCAGATGGCCGGACTGTCGGGGTGGGTGATGCGGCCGGCGTCGTACCTGATCGGCAGGCTGGCGGCCCGCGGGTCGCGGAAGCTGCGCATGTCGGCCGTCATGTCCAGGGCCCGGGCCATTGTGTACAACACATCGGCCGTGTGGCGGCTGTGCGGAAACCGGCGGAGGAACCTGTCGCATTCCCGACGGACGATCTCCTTCGACCGGCCCAGGTCGCTGCGAACTTCCGTCTCGCCGGTGATTCGGGCCAGGTTGGACAAGGCCTGACGGTTCGCTTTCTCACCCGGGGCTTGCGGCCTCTTGGCGGCCTCTTCGTCCACGAAGAGCTTCAGAACAAGATCGCCCGGAAGGTCGGCAAAGTAGGTGCTCTTCAGGCCGACCTTGTTCGACAGCAACTCGTATTGCAGCCCGTCTTCGCCAATCCAGACCTTGTAGGAGCAGATGGCCGCCACGCAAAGCACACACAGGGCGATTCCCGCCACGCGGGCGTTCCAGCGGAGCCATTTCAGGGGAACCAGCAGCAGGAAAACCAGGACGATCGACATGACGATCGAGACCAGGGCCGGAATGTAATAGGCCCCGCTCAGGGTGACGTCCTCCCGGGGGATGCTGGCGATCAGGTAGAAGATCCACACCGGCACGCAGGCCAACAGGGCCGAGCCG